>JBGSMH010000371.1:0-6795 GCA_041740275.1 Phycisphaerae bacterium | reverse complement strand
GCCCAAGGAGTTTGTCGGTAACGTCACCGGCGACATCAACCGCCGCCGTGGTCTGATCATCGAGAGCGAAGAACGCGGGAATACGGTTATCGTCGAGGCCGAAGTGCCGCTGAGCGAGATGTTCGGCTACACGACCGAACTTCGCTCGATGTCCACCGGCCGCGCCGCGGCAGCGATGGAACCGCTCAAGTACGCTCAGGTTCCTGGAAATGTGAAGCAGGAAATCCTGACCGAAGTTGGGGCGGATAAGAAGTAAATAGCGATTGTCGGCGGGCGAGCTTGCGTCGCCTGTCAGACATCCAAACAAGTGAACGGGCTGGTTTCCGAGATCGGGAACCAGCCCGTTTTCGTTTTCTGCATCTGCGGGTCCAATGAATCGCAACGTCTTGTCAGATCGTGACTTAGGAACGATTCGACCGAACCCGGCAGGGCGGGCTCTGATTCTTCCAACAACTGGTATAGTAAGACGTGTACCAGTTGAAATCAGGTTGTTCGAACATTTTATTGTTGCTTATTCGGTGTTTAGTGGCTATTCTTCGGAAAGTCGCATGATCACAAGTTCTGGTAAATATACTGGTATACCCATTTACGAGTCACTCGCCGAGCGGTTGCGCGGTTCGATTCGTGAAGGGCGATTCGCGCCGGGCGATTTGATCGGATCTGAGCATGAGTTGGCGCGTCAGGAGAGCATCAGCCGAATGACCGTCCGCAAGGCGTCGGAATTGCTCATCGGAGAAGGATTGCTCGAACGTCGGCCGGGCAAGGGGCTGTTTGTTCGCGATCTGGCGGGGCTCAGAGGCGGCGTCGTCCAGGTCATTGTCGGCAATTTGCTCTGGGAAACGTCCGTGCAGATGGCACGCGGCGTGCAAGAAGCGACGCGTGGCGATGGAACCCACGTCCAGCTATACGACGCGCAACGCGACATCGGGCTTGACCTACAATTGATTGATCAGCTCCCCGAAAGCAGCGCCCGCGGTGCGGTCATCGTTTCGCTTCATCATCCGGCGTTCAGTCAGGCAATTTGTCGACTTCAGGACAAGGGCTTTCCCTTTGTTTTGCTCGATCAGCGGATGCGTGACATCGACGTCTTTTCGGTGACATCAGACAATCATGGCGGCGGGGTAATGGTCGGTGAAAAGCTGGCGCAGACCGGGCACAAGCGCATTGCTTTCATCGGCGACCTCGCCGCCGCGACCGTACAGGATCGACTTACCGGAATGCGCGACGGGCTGGCGGACGCGGGAATCGCAGTCCCGCGCTCACGCATTATTGATCTGAATGTTGGCGAAGACCGCTTCGCCGATTGGGGCCAACGCATCGACGCGGGCGTGAATCGGCTGATGAGCCAGCCGAACGTACCGACCGCGATCTTTTGCAGTTGCGACGCGATCGCACGTCAGGTCTATCGGGCGCTGGAGGCGTTGAACCTGTCTGTACCGCAAGACGTCAGCATTGTCGGCTATGACGACGATCCCCTGGCGGAGTATCTGAACCCGAAGTTGACCACCGTTCGCCAACCTTTCCGCAAGATGGGTGAGTCGGCGATGGAGTTGCTTCGCAAACGCATCGCCAGACCCGATGCGCAGGCGGAATTGTGTGTTTTGCCCGTCGAGTGGGTGGAACGAGCGTCGGTGTCGTCGCCGCGTGAGGATGTCTGATCGATTTTGTATCCATATCCGGTTTGGCCGCTTGGAGGCAGTATGAGTAATAGAAAAAACGACGGCTTCACGCTGGTGGAACTGCTCGTGGTGATTGGAGTCATCGCGGTCCTGATTTCACTGTTATTGCCGGCACTCAACCGCGTCCGCATGTCCGCGCGTTCGCTGAAGTGTTCCAGCAATCTCCGGCAAATCGGACAGATGTTTGCGCTCTATTCGTCTGAGAATATCGGCTTCTTGCCCCCGCTGAATTCTCAGAGCAGCTACAACGCCGACGCGGTCAATAAAGATATTTTCGGGATGTATCACAGCCTGGGCAAATACGTCGGCAAACCCTATTGGTCGATTCTGCGCTGGGACGGATCGTTCTGGCGCGTGGGGGATCCCAAAGGCCCGGATGGGGAAAAAGACTTCTTCCGGAAAACAGTCTTCGTTTGCCCGGATTACGAGATCATTTTCCAGAACCAGGTCGAGGCATACAAGAACGGTTACGCCGAATCGACCTGGCTGCAAATGCCCGGCGGGTGGGGAAGCGGGACCGATCGCGTCTGGGCCAAGCCGCGGCGCATCTCACGAATCTCGCAACCGTCGAATCGCGTCCATGTCGCCGAGAGTTGGTCCAAAGGCTCGGCACAGTGGCACATTTCCTCCAAATCTGACGTCAATACGCGCACTTTTGATCTGCAACGCCACATGGGTGGTGGAAACGTGTTGTTCGCCGACGGCCATGTGAAGTGGTTTCGCTTTGGAGATGCCGCAACCGGGCTGACCAGCGACCTGAGGTTCAACTAATCCGCACAGTTTTTTCGGAAGTAAGTCTATGAATCGATTGATGACCATTCTTGCCCTCCTGCTTGCATGTTGCTCTTTTTCGGTTGCGCAGACCGAATCGCTGATCGCCAATGGAAACTTTGATGCCGACGCTGGCTGGGGCCTCAAAGAAGGCGCATCGATCGAAGCCGAGGACGGGAACAAATTTCTGCGTTTGAGCGTGGTCAAACCCGGCGAGATGGTCATGGTCTATCGGTCGGTGCCGATCACCGATCAGAAGGCGCTAGAACTGAAATATCGCGTGCGATATGAAGGTCTGACCCGTGGCGAAAAGCTCTGGTTCGATGGCCGGATCATGATGAACTTCAAGGATGCGGCGGGCAATGTGCTCAAACCCGCGCCCGGCGCGCCCAACTACAAGGGCACGTCCAAAGGGTGGTCGGATCAAGTCAAGCAATATCTGGTCCCTGACGGTGCCAAGCAGTTTGAGATCATGTTTACGCTGTTCAATGCGAAAGCGGGGACGATCGATTTCGATGACATTTTGCTGACCGCAACCGATCCGGCACCGGTAAATGCCGCGCGCGATGCGGCGGCGCAGAAGAAGAGCGAAGATCAGGCAAGTCGGGCCGCGACGGTGAAAGCCAAAGTGCCCGCTGTCGCTGCCGACAAGTTGCCGCTGGAATTGAAGGTCGAAGGCAATCGCATCATCAACAGCAAAGGCGAGCACGTCTGGCTGCAAGGCGTCGCCGTCCCAAGTATGACTTGGTCCGCAGGTGGAGAGCATCTGCTTGAGTCGGTTGAGGTCGCCTGTCGCGACTGGAAAGCCAACTGCATTCGACTCGGCGTTCGCGAACATTTCTATGCCGGCACCGGCCCGTACCAGGCGGACGGCGGGGCGGGATATCGACAGCTGATCGACGACGTCGTCAATCTCGCCGCCTCCTATGGGGCGTACACGGTGATCGACCTGCACCGATTCCGGGCACCGGAGGAGAAAGACGCACAGTTCTGGAGTCAGGTCGCCGAGAAGTACAAAAACCACCCGGCCGTCCTATTCGAACTGTTCAACGAGCCGCACGACATCTCCTGGGAAGTCTGGCGCGATGGTGGAGAAGTGACTGACAAAAAGTCCGGTTCGGGCGCGGCAGCGGAAAACAACGAGAAACTGGTCGTCACCAAATCCGTGGGCATGCAAAGACTGGTTGATGTCGTCCGCGCCACCGGCGCGAAGAACATCGTCATCGCCGGTGGACTGGACTGGTCATACGACATTTCCGGCGTGCTAAAGGGCTTTGCTCTCAAAGAGCCAGGCGGTAACGGGATCGTATATTCCACCCATGTCTACTCATGGAAAAAGAACTGGCAGGAAAAGTTCCTGGCGGTTGCGGAGAAGTACCCGCTGTTTCTCGGCGAATGTGGCGCGTCACAAGAGCGGATGCCATTCATCCCCCAGGCGCAGCATGAAGACCCTTCGACGTGGGTGCCAGACTTTCTGGGGATGGTGCAGGCGAATCAGTTGAACTGGACGGGCTGGAGTTTTCACCCCAAGGCCAGTCCTTGTCTTCTCAGTGATTGGGATTACACACCCACGCCGTACTGGGGCGCTTTGGCAAAAAGGGCGCTCGCGGGCGAGAAGTTCGAGACGAAAAAGATGCGTTAGGAGCGACCCCCCGCGCGTGCGGAGGGCGACGGTTGAGCGGAAGACTTTTGAGTTTCTTTTGGAGGCAGGCAGGATGCGAAAAGCAACCTTTATCGGTGCCGCGATCGCGGCAGTTTCGACGACGATGGTACCCAGCGGTAACGCAGCGGTGATCGTCAACTTTGACACCGGCGACACGTTGAGCCCGTACCACTACCTGGCGGTCCAGAACAAGACCAGCGTCACGGGCAGTGTGACCGACCCGGCGTACAATGCTGGCGCAGGCGTGACGTTCGACTTCAAGATCTATAAGCCGCTGAAAACGGTTAATATCACTACCCCGGCTGCCCCCGATTTTTCCGGGGCGGTTGTGAGCTTCTTCGGTGCTGAGGGCACTGGATTTGGCGTCGCAGAAGGTACCTTGGGGCGATTCGACCGGACCGAATCCTTCGCCATCGCGGCGACGCAGAAGATGACCGTCGATACGTTCCGATTCCACGAATATAGCGGCGACGAAGTTCTTCAGATCAGTTGGACGGCAGGCGGCGTCGGGCAATCGGGCTTGTTTGCGATGGCAGGCGGAGTGGGTACGCCACCGTCGAATGTCACCGTGACACTGGCGGGCATTGTTGCAGACGCGAACACGGATATCGTTGTGACCAATGTCAGCCCAAACACCAATAACGCCGGCCGCCTGCGGATTCGCAGCATCGGTGTGACGGCAGTCCCAGAACCGGTTTCGCTGGGCCTGCTATTGCTGCTGGGCCTGGCGGCGGGGCGTCGCGTACGCCGCTGATTGCCGCCAAGGCAAACGGTAGGTGGCGTGATTCAACAAGCGTGATCGCTCAGCCCGGACACCCCAATGACCGACAGCTTCTGTGAAGCTGTCGGTCGTTGCGTTGATGGGTTCTTGCAAGGGCGACGCACAGGGGGTGCGACAATTTAACCGGACTTTTTAATCCGTTGATGCGCAATTCTTTACGCATCGAAAATGCTTGCTGCGTACTTTTCCGGTCGTCCATCGGACACCTCGTCGCGTGACGGGGATCCATTCATCCAGCTTCAGTCTGCCTTAATCAGCCGAAACACGGCTGAGGAGAATTTGTCATGCGTCAATCTGCCACAGTTTCAAGTGTTACAGCGTTAATCGCGTTAACCAGCGCATCTGCCGCATTCGCGGCGGGGAATGCAAAGAACGTCATCTTAATGATCAGTGACGGACAGGGGTTCAACACTGTCAATGCAACGAAAATCTACACCGGCGCACCAGCGGTCTATGAAGGAGTGGGATTCGTCAAGTACGGAATGAACACCAGTTCTGCCGGGGCAAGAGGAGGGTATGTTGGTGCGGCTTACGACCCATCGAAGATGGGCGACCCCAAATATGCACTGTCCGGCTACACCGATTCGGCGTCGGCGGCGACCGCGATGTACACCGGCGTTAAGAACTACGACAACGAAGTGAACTGGAGTACGACCGGTAGTTCGCTCAAGACGTTTTTTGAGTATGCCGGTGAAACCGGGCGCGGTGTCGGTGCGGTATCGAGCGTCGAGTTCTCGCACGCCACGCCCGCAGCTGTGCTGTCGCACAACAGCAGCCGAGGCAATTACGCCGCGATTGCCAACGAGGCGATGAACAACAGCTCGCTGAAGGTGCTGATGGGTGCCGGACATCCTGAGTTCAACGATAGTGGGGCCGCTGCGGGGACGCCGAACTACAGCTTTGTCGGTGGACAAACCACATGGAACTCGCTGAAGGCGGGAACGATGAACGGTTTTAGCTTCGTCGACAGCAAAGCCAGTTTCCAGGCACTTGCCAACGGCACACTATCGGCATCCAAAATCGTGGGTGTCGCCCAGGCCGCAACCACTTTGCAGCAAGGCCGCACAGGAAATCCCGGACCGAACGTGCAAGTTGGACCGAACTTTTCAACCCAGAACGCAAATGTCCCGACGCTGGTTGACATGACCAAGGGTGCCCTGAATGTGCTGGGCAACAATCCGAGCGGTTTTGCGGTCATGATCGAAGGCGGCGCGATCGACTGGGCGAATCATGCCAACACCGCTGGCCGCATGATCGAAGAGCAGGTGGATTTCAATGGTTCTGTCAAAGCGGTCGTTGACTATCTGGATGCCGGGACCCATGGGAACGATTGGTCGAACACGTTGCTGATCGTTACCGCCGACCACGAATGCGGCGGGTTGTTCGGTGCAGGAACCTACGTCGATAACAACGGCAACAATAAGTACGATACAGGCGACACTTTTGTGGGATTCCAAAAGATGGCCGACGCGAACACGGACGGTATGCCGGAGTTCCAATACATGTCGCCCAATCACACCAACGCACTGGTCCCACTGTACGCGAAGGGTGCAGGTAGCGAACTGTTTGCCAGCCATGCGATCGGGACTGAAAACCTCGCCACGATTTACGGGACGACGGGTTTTGGCGACGGGCACGCTTTTATCGACAACACCGCAGTATTTGAGGTCATGATGGCGACTGGTGTCCCCGAACCGGTTTCGCTCGGCCTGCTATCCCTGCTGGGCCTGGCGGCGGGGCGTCGCGTACGCCGCTGATCTTGGAACGAGGTCGTTCGGTACAACCTGATGTATTCATTCCGCGACCACCCACCATTCAAACGGTGGGTGGTCGCGGGCGATCACGGTCTAACCGCGACAAAATGTCGCGGCCAAACTGCAACGCATGCAATACAGGCTTGG
>JBGSMH010000370.1:0-6801 GCA_041740275.1 Phycisphaerae bacterium | reverse complement strand
GCCACGTACAAAGTGACCGTCAAAGCCGTCAAAGGCGGCGACGTCCGCTTCAAGACCATCATGACCAGCGACCAACTGGGCCGACCGGTCGAAAAGAGCGAAGCGACCAACTTCTTCGGGCAATAAGCCGTCCGATCTAGTTCGATCAACTCATCCATCCCAGGCTGCTGCGGCAGCCTGGGATTTTTGTTGCGCACTCGGCGTACGCATTAGAAAATGTCAACAGAAGCTCCGCATACGCCCGCGTCGAACAGTCCGAACCGAACCGATCGGTCTACGCATTTCTTGATTTGTCGGTCCTGCGAGGGTTCTGGCTTGGCTTGCGCAGGCGGTTATCAGATGAGCACTTCGACCGCAATCCGCGTGTCGGCGTCGTCGTTTTTGGTGGTGTCGTTGTCGAGGCCACCGTCGATGATGTCCGCGCCGCTGAGTCCGTTGAGGATGTCATCGCCGGCCTCGCCGTAGAGGGTATCGATACCCGGTCCGCCGACGATCGTATCGTTACCGCTCCCGCCGTAGATCAGGTCACGACCCGACCCGCCGGTCAGGTAATCGTTGCCGTTTCCGCCGATGATACTGGACTTCATGCGAGCCAGTTTGAGCGGGCCGACAACATCATTCCCCGCTGCTGCATCGATCACAATCCGCGTGATTGAACCGGACGGAACCGACTTGCCGACATCATTTCGGACCACGAGGATGTTGCCTGCTTCAAAGCCCGCACCGATCACGTCATTGCCGTTCGATCCGCCGACGCGGAGGGTCGAACCGGTGACGCGTGTGAAGGAGGGGACGAGGCTGGAGGTCTTGAAGATGTAAGTGAGGTCCGTCTGAGGATTGGAGGGGAAGCCTGGCACCGAGACGATGAATCGCGACGTACCGGTGACCAGACCGACACCCTTGACCAGCTTGTTGTCCTCAACCTGATAGAGGGTGACGGTCACGGGCGTGCCCGAGTAGGTCACGTTGAAGACGTGTCGGTGCTCGGTCGTGAGGTTGATGGTATTGAGGAACGAATGTCCGCCTTCGTTGACCCGGCTGAGGGCGGCACCGGTGTATGACCTGCCGCTGGTCTTGCCCGAGACGGATTGACCGACAATGCCGAGGGAGGGGATGGTGAGTGTTGCGTTGAAGTTCACGCCGGACCAGGTGCTGATCTGTGAGTTGAGCGCGAAGCTCGCCGGAAGGATCGGGGTCGTCGCGATGATGGTTCCTGAGACGACCGCCGACGCGCTGACCAGATCCGTGCGGTGGCTGACGGTTCCTCCGGCGCTCTGGCTGTAATAGCGATCGACAAGGAGTGACTGGCCGTTGACGGTTCCCGAGTCTCTGACGCGAACCTGCCCACCCGAAGCCGTGGCGGTCGTGCGCGCGACAGTCGATTGGCCGAAAGTCGTCGCGATGTCGAACGTCGCGATTTGTCCCGCGCTGACCGGAAAATAGTCTGTGCCAAGGTAGGTCGCCGCCAATAGAACGCGCGACTCCATCGACTCAAATGTAACGACTCTTGTCCGTTCCCGTGCCGCCATGTTTTCCTCCAGAGATGTGTTGGGTGGAAGCATACTTAGGTCGGGTGCGTGGGGTCAAGATTTTTCTTGGACGCTGGTTTTTCCTCTCCAAGTCTTAATATTGGGGTGGCCGGCTCCTTGCTGAGTTGTTGGTGATGGAGAATTGAATCTCGCGCAGTACCCTCCAACTACTTAAGCCAGCCAGTCGCCTGAGCCAGGAGTCGGCAGTAATCGACAAAATCCGGCCACGCGACATCGTGCGGCACGCCGTGGTCGCACCCGGGGATGAAGCCGCCAGCATCAATTGTTGGTCGAAGCCGATCGATCTCGTTCCGCAATGTCTGGCCGCCCTTGGCGATCGCGCGCTTGTCTACTCCACCGCAATAGGCCATTTGCGTTCCGTACTGCCCGCGATAAGCGGGCAGATCGTTGCCGGCCGCCACTTCTTGTGGTGAATTGCAGTTGAAGCCCGCCTCGATCCAGACCGGGATCAATTCCCCGACATGGCCATCTGAGTCCACCTCATAAATCGGCACCCCCGCCTGCTTGCAAAGGTCGCCCCACCGCTTCCAAGTGGGCAGGAGAAACGCCCTGCTCATGTCCGGGCCGATCATCGGCTTTTCCTTGTAGGCCATGTCCTCCTGAATCATCACTTGGTCGGGGACATAGTCTTCCAGCATCCGTTCCAACACGCGCGAGACAAACTCTTCCCAGAAAGTGATCATCTCCTGAACCCATTCGGGTTCATCCAGCATCAGCATGCACAGGTTCTCGAAACCCAGCCATTCGCGCAGTTGCCAGAACGGGCCGGGGAACGCGATCCCCGAAACCCGCGTACGATCGCGAAGCAGCCGACATCGGTCGGCAAAATCCGCCGGGAATCGCCCGGGGGCATCCACGTCATAGCGCCGCTTCATCTGATCCCAATCGGTATGCGATTCCACCGGGCAGCGAATCCATGAGCGTGTCACAAAATCAACCGCATTGCGCAGGTAGGTCACATCGAACGCATCGGAAATCTCGCAGACGTTGCCTTTCCAATCCTGTACGATCAGCGATCCACATCCGCCGCTGATCGCCGGACGGTGCTCAAGCACTTTCTCCTCGAAATGCGGGATCATCCGAAAATCAACGCCGATCGTGCAAAGCGGCGGCTGCTCAGCTACCGGCAGACCGATCAATCGCCTTACGTACGAGATGTAATCCGTGACCTCCGCAGGAAGCCCCTGACGATGCCACGCCTCCAGTGTGCTCTTGCGTCCATGGCCGGGCGCAAAGGGCACCCTATCGGGCTTCTGAAACAGCAACGTCGCGATGTAACGCTCTCGGTCGGTCATAATCCCTGGCCTGAACTGATTAAGCGTAAGACTGAGAATGCTGACCGCGCCCGGGCTTACCCGGCCTTGGGGGCTTCGACAGTCGGAGCGGCGGCCTTGGGCTTGTCGGGGGTGGTTTCGGCGGGTTTGGCGGGGGTGGCCGTCGGAGCGTTGCCCGGAGGCGTTCCAGCACCGTTGCCCGGATTGTTGCCCGGAGTATTAGCAGGCCCGTTACCCGGACCTTTGCCTTCGCCGGCGGCACCATCACGACGACGCCGCTTGGTCGGATCGCCTTCGGCGGGTTTCTCCTCGACGACTTTAATCCCGGCCTTGTCGAGCAGGGTCTTGCCTTGCCCGGCCTCGAGCAGCACGACGTTTTGCCCCGCTTCCACGCCGCTGACGATCTGTACGTCCTGCTCGTTGCTCTTGCCGATCCTCACCTGCATCGGGCGAACGCTATCGCCATTGACGACAAAGGCGTAGCGGTCCTTGCCGGCGGAATAAAGCGCGCCGATGGGCATGTAAATCGCGTCTTCGATGCGGTCGGTGAGGATGTTGACGGTCGCGGTCATGCCGGGCTTCAGGCCCTTGGGCGTCTGATCAAAAATAACATCCACCGGATAATCTCGACGATCAGGGTTCATCCAGCGGTCACCGGAATCGGCGACGGGGCTGATCTTGGTCACGATACCCGAAAGCGCCGCAGGCGAGGCGGCCATGCTCACTGTCGCGACCTGCCCGATCGACAGATTGGCAATCTGTCCTTCATTGACCTTCAGAACCGCTTTCATCCGCGACGTATCGGGCAATCGCATGATCGTTTGACGCTCGCGGACCTGCGTCCCCTCGGCGACCTGCACATTGTCGCGATTATTATCGTTGCGATAGACCACCAGACCGTCGGCCGGTGCGCGGATGGTGCAGAACTCGACCTGTTCGCGGTACCGCGCCACGCGCCGCTCGATCAGTTCCAACTGTTGGGCCTTGGCGGCTAAGTCAGCGGTTTTCTGGCTGAGGTTTGCGCTGTTCTCACGCTTGGTGCGCTCCAGCTTTTGCTCGGCCTGCGCCAGGGCACTTTTCTTGGCGGTAGTGTCGGCTTGGTGCGAATACTTCTCCAGCAACTCCATATCGCTGACGGCTTTGGTGACATCGCGCTGGGCGGCGGCAACTTCCAACTCCTTGTTCTGCACCTCGGTCCCGGTCACAAAGCCCTTGGAAAACAGAGATCGGGTCTGCGACAGATCGTCCTGCTTGCTGCGAAACCCTGTCTGCGCTTTTTCGACCGCCATCTTCGCGTCGGCAAGCAAACCGGGGTAGACGCCCTCGGTGTATCGGACCAGATCGATTTGCGCCAGCTCCAGCGCGACGGCGGCGGCCTCGATGTTGGCGGCGTTCTGACTCTTCTGGATCGCCAGCATCTCCTCGGCAGAGGTGACGTCCGCCTTCACGCGCTGCCACTCGATCAAGGCATCTTCCAGCTTCTGACGGATCGTCGATGAATCAAGCACGACCAGCACATCGCCTTTTTTGACAAACGTGCCTTCGGGAACCAGTTGGGTGATGGTATTGGAGCCCTCGACGTCGCAGTTGATGTCGATGTTATCAACCGCCTGCAGCTCGCCACGGACAACGACGCGGGACTCGAACACGCCCTGCTTAACCGGCACGGTCTTGAACGACGACGCCCCGGTATCCCCGGCGATGAACGATTTACCGGCATACATCGCGATCCCACCCAGCAATACCAGCGTCATCACCGCAGCAACGGCATACACCCACAGGGGCACGGATCGGGAAACACGTTTGGATGGGAGGGCAATTTGCGTCATGGAACTTCTTAACAAACAGTATACGCCCCCGGTCTCTCAAGCCAAGCCGCGCGTGGGCGCAGCGAATCTTCACTTAACAATACCAACCAACGTGAAAAGCGTTTTTGCCGGAATCCTGCCTGACCCAAAACTTTCTCATTTTAGGCGCAATCGGTCGATTCGGGATTGCATTTCCTGCACATTTGCCGCATTTCTGTCCAGCAATCGGGCTTGATCGAGCATTTGTTGCGCGTCGACGGGGCGTCGATATTGAATGAACACGTCCGCGGCGCGGAGGCAGGCCTCGACAACATGGGTCCGATCGTCGCCAAAGCGGGCCTGCACAGACGCGACCATTTGCCGCAGCAGATCCCGGGCTCGCGCGTCATCCTGCTGCAATAACGCCACATGGGCGGCATTGATGAGCGTGGTCGGGTCGGCGGGATGGTTTTGCATCGCGACCGCGGTGTATCGCGCCGCCTCAGGCAGATTGCCCGATTTGATCGCGTACGCCGCCAGATTGTTCGCCGCCACCAGGCCGTGTGGGGTCTGCGCAAACGTGTGTCGCATTAGCGTCAGATGATCCGTCCAAACCCGCGTCTGAATCATCGATATCAGGCCAAAAATGAGGATAACGCCGATCGCAGGCCACCGCGCCCAGGCGAATTGTCGCACGCCAAGCCCCACCAAAATTGCCACCCCCAGCATCGACAGGTACAGATAATGGTCCGCCACCGTGCTGATACGCTGAAAATCGAACCGCACCAGCCCCAACACATGCGCCGGCGCGGCCATGATGATCAGTAAACCGCATGCCCATAAGCACTTACGTCGCCACAGCAGCACGCCGATCAGCCCCAAAATGATCAGCGTCACGATCGGCGTGACCCAGATCTGCCCGCTTTGAATAATCGACGCCGGCGAGCGGCCGTAGTCGATCGCCAACGGGTATGGGACGAAGATTTTACCGAAATAAAACGCAACCGAATCCATCGCAAACAGTGGCCGCGCCCAGATCGGCGAATCGACCCAAATCGCTGGCTGATTGAGTCGGGCAATCCACATCAGCGGGATCGCGACCAAAACATAAACGCCGACCCAGCGAAGCGATTTTCGCCACGGCGTGCCGATGATCAGGACGTCGATCAACAGGATCACCGCCGGGACCGTCATCGCGGAGGCTTTGGCGAGCATCGCACCGAGGAAAAGGATCACCGAAACCCAGATTCGCCTATCAACTTGGCGACGCCCGCTGCTCTCTGCTCCGCGCCAGGCCACAAACCGCTCGATCGCTGCCAGTGACAGGCAACCGGCCAGCACATCTTTCAGCCCGCTCACCCAAGCCACAGCCTCCACCTGAACAGGATGCACTGCAAACACCAGCGCCCCCAACAGCGCCGCCGGTTCGTTTTTCAAAAGTTTGCGAAGGATCGACGCGACCAGCAGTGTGCTGATCGCATGGAAGACAAGATTCGTCGCATGAAACCACGCCGGATTGAGGCTGATCCCGTTTGCGTCGGGCGGCACGCGGGCAAGCAACGCGACCCCGGACCAGACCGTATATGTCAGCGGGATATAGATCGCGTTCTCGGCGTGCGACCAGTAGTAAGCCAGCGTCTCCCAGACTGGCGGATTCAGTCGCACGTTCTGATGCACCGTCCCGGCGTCGTCCCACCAGGTGAAATCGCAAAAGAGCAAGTACCCAAACACGATCAACACCGCTGCGACCAGCACCCAGCGGGTCTGCCTGACCTGAAGCATCGGCCGCGCTTCGCTCACGCCCGCACCCCAACCACCGCCGCCATCCGTCCGGTCAGGCCGTCGCAGCGTCGATGGGAGAAAAACTCATCGGCATGTCTCACGCTGCACCGATCAGTGGTATCAATTTGATCCGCTGGCACGCCCGCTGCGATCAACTGGGTTTGCAAGGCTTTTTGCAGGTCAATGTGGGATTTGCTCGGTCCCCTTGGGCTGCTGCGAAACGGCGTTTCGGCACCAAAGACTTTCTGGAATTCGTCCAGCACTTCCGATCCGACTTCAAAGTGTTCGATCGAGATATGCGGGCCGATCGCGACGATGACATCTTGCCTGCGATCAAAATGCTTGAGTGCCTCGATCGCGATCGCCGCAACCACGCCGCGCCAACCGGCATGAATCGCACTGACGCGC
>JBGSMH010000369.1:0-6562 GCA_041740275.1 Phycisphaerae bacterium | reverse complement strand
GCAGTGCCAGCGCAATGAAGGTGAGATTTTGCTGAATCAACAGGCCGCTGAGATTGCCGATCAACCCGATCAGCCCGAGCAAAATGATCGACCCCGCCAATGCGCACACCAAGCGCCGGCCGACAACGGTCGGCTTCGGCCTGACCGCGATCCACGCGACCATCAACGCGAACGCCAGCGGCGAAAATTGCAGCAGATTCTGATTCGCATATGCGGCAACATGATCCGTGAAAAACCACAGATAGAGCATGAAAATCGACGCCAGCGTCGAAACGCTCCACCAGGCGAAGATCAACGTCATCCCCGCCCGCCAGAACCATTTGGATCGCAGGACAGACAGGATGAGGATCGCAGATGCGGCAAATAGGCCGATTACCAGCATCATCGGGGCGCGATTGGGGACGGTCTGCGGTTCCGGTGGGCGCGGGCTTTGCCAGGGACGCCACGATTCGCTGGTCATCGGTTCAACTGCGGCGGCCAGATGCGTCGGCAGGAACGCCGCCTCCCACGCGGTCAGTGGCTTGTCGCAAGCCGGCCCGAGGACCAGATCCATCCCAACCGATAGCAGCGTATCCTCCTGCATCAGCCGTAAGGCGTGTTGACGGTACGACATGGCGTTGGCGGGAATCGTTTGATCCAGTTGTCGCTTCAGTTCACCGCCGGTCGCGAGATTGATCATGTCGCGGACGCGGGTCGAGCAGTTGTCGCGAAAATAGTCGTATTTGTATGCCCGATTCATCGGCAGCACGTTTTGGGCACAGGCAGCGCTGAGTAAATTGACCTGCTCTACTGACAAATGCAGTTGCTGCACCCGCACCTGACGCTTTTGCATGAAATAGAGCCCCAGCGCCTGTTGCGGCGGGAAGGCGTCCATCCAGTAGGTCATCCTCCCCTGCACAAAATTGCGGATAAACCCCGGCTGATCAAAGTCAAAAAGCCCCCAATTGTAGCAATAATCCGTCTTACTCTCGGGATCATGCACCCAGAGCATGTTGTGGCCGAACTTTTCCCACACCTCATCGCCAGGCCCGATGGTGATCAGACGCACGCTTGGGGCGGCCTGAGCCACGGAGGCAAGCAAAAGCAGGATGAAGAACGGTTTAATGCTGGACAGTTTCATTGGCTGGGGGATACTGTATCGGAACTTGGCAGGATTTTTCTATGTGGCGAAAGCTGGTTTGTATTTCGTGCGTGCTGTCGCTGGCCGGATTTGCTCCGGGCCAGGACGGGCCGACATCGGGCAAGGGGGAATCGGGCAAGGGGGAGTTGATCAAGGAAGCCGACAGCGTTGCCCCGCCGGTCGCGCAGCCGGGTCGCAAGAAGGGTGAGAAGGCCGAGCGGCTAAAATTCACCGCCGCCACCCCCGAAGAAGCCGCCGCCGCGATGAAACGCGTCCGCGACAAAGAAGCCAAGATCTCCGAAAAGCTGAAGCTGACCCTCGTCTCGTTTGAGACCGATCATTTCATCGTTTTCACCGACTGGGATACGCGCGAACACGCGTTTCTAAAAAAGAATCTGGAGCAGGCCTACAAGGTGGTGAGTCGGCAATTTGAAATGTCTGTGAAAGAGAACGTGTTTGTCGGCAAATTGCCCGTATATATGTTCTCCAAGTATGGGGATTTTTCGCGGTTCGCATCGACCGTGGACGGCTTTACCACCAACCCGAGTGTCGCGGGGTATTTTCGAGGCTTGCCCAAAGGCGAAGGGCACATGGCGATGTGGAAGCCGAACGAATCGATGACCGGTTCGCGCGATATCAAGGACGCCGAGCGACTCTGGGGATATGTGCTGGTTCATGAGTTTACTCACGCGTTTTTATCGCGATATCGATCAAACGAGGTGATCCCGCGCTGGCTGAACGAAGGTATCGCCGAAGTGGTGGCGGCGGGGGTTTTCCCGTTCCCGGAGCGGTACCGCATTGCCAAGATGATGGCACACCAGGCGCCCGATCTGATGCCGCTGTTTGATGATGAAGTCATGCCGCCGGGCATTTATTACCCGGTGATGCAGACCATGGTGGAGTTGCTGGTCAAGACCGACCGAAAGAAGTTCCTGGCGATGATTGATGACATCAAGGACGGGGTCGATCCTGAGGACGCGTTGCGGAAACACTTCAAGACGAACTATGCCGGTTTTTCAGAGGGGTGGCGGACGTGGGCGAAGAATCAGGATGTCAAATAGCGCCAAAAATGGCGTATTCCATGCGATTCTTTGCGCCGTTTTCAGCGCATAATATGCTTGCAATTCGGCCATTCGTAGCGTAAGCTAGTTGTTGATGGATCGCGCATCAGTCCAACCCCTCCCGCTTCTACGTCAACTGGATCAGCGTCGCAAAGACCTCGGGATGAGCTATGCGATGCTTGCCAAGCGGTCGGGGGTCGGTGCCAGAACACTTCAGCGGGTTTTCTCGGATGAAGATTCAACTGCCAATCTCCGCACGGTGCTGGCGATAGCCGACGCGCTGGATGCCCGACTATTGCTAAGCGGCGAGGACATCAACGTGGTGCGTCACAAGCAGGCGCAACGTAAAGCCACGAAACTCGTCAAATTGGTACAGGGCACGAGTGCCTTGGAATCGCAAGCCATCGACCCCGCCGATTTACTTGCCGCCGAGCAGCGAACGGTCCGCGATCTACTCTCATCTGGCAAAGCAGCGTTGTGGCATGACTGATCTGATCCACGATCCACCCGAAGGCTCGACGCCGATCGACGACATCAGCGGACTAAAGCCGCCACAGATCAAGTCGCGTGAGCAGTTGTTTGCCGCAGAGTTCGAGAACATCCGCAAGGCAGTCGTCAGATACCTGGCGACTCGACCCTCCAGACGCCGGGCACCTTTTTCGTTCGATTGGTTTTTCACGCTTCACAAGCAAATGTTCGGGGACGTCTGGGTATGGGCCGGTATGCGCCGCAATCATCCGACCAACATCGGCTTGCCCGTTCATCAGATCGACACTGCCTTGATGGATTTGTCGCGGGATGTGCTGCATTGGGACAAGATCGAATCGCCGGCAACGATCGAACAGGCGGCCATCATTCATCATCGCGCCGTACAGATCCATCCGTTCACAAATGGGAATGGTAGATGGGCTCGGATGCTGGCGAATATCCGACTCAAGCAAATAGGCATGCCTGTGACCGAATGGCCGGAACAGACCATCGGCGCGACAAGCATCATCCGCGCCGAGTATCTGGCTGCCCTTCGTGCTGCCGATCGCCAATATCTGGAGCCGTTGATCGACCTGCATCGTAAATACACGCCCGCACGCAACGCGCCGACTTGACGAAATCTCTGCCCAGTGACACGCTTGCAGACATGCCAACACTCAGCTTCATCACCGCCAACTATGTCGCACGCGCTCACGGCTATTGCGGACGCGATGACTGGGGTTTTCACGACCGTTTCACGCAGAAGACGATGACGCTCTCGACGTGGTGCGACATCGTGGAAGACGTTAAATCCGCCGGTTTCATGGCCGCCGATTTGTGGACGGCACATTGTCACCCGCAGATGCACACCGCCGGGTATCGAGACGCACTCAAGGAGGTGTGTGATCAGAGTAATCTATCGCTGAGCAGCGTCTGCGGGGGCCTGAATCTGGATACGCCCAAAGACGTCGAGCCGATGCTGGCGTGGATGAACGCACTGGGCATCAACACCTTCGGCGGCGGCTTGTGGGGCGCGCTGGCCAAGACCGAATTCGCTGCCTCGATGAATGACGTATTCGCCAGCCACAACGTCCGCTGGGCTTTCGAGAATCACCCCGAAAAAAGCGTCGAAGAAATCAACAAAAAGATCGGCAACGGCAAGTTCAAGCAGATCGGCATCGCACTGGACACCGGTTGGTGCGGCACGCAGGCAATGGACGCGCTCGATGCCGTCAAGCGGCTGCGCGACAACCTCTTCCTGCTCCACCTAAAGGACGTCAAAGCCCCCGGCCGCCACGACACCTGCGTGCTTGGCGAAGGCGTGGTGGGGATCGAAAAAATCGTCCGCTATCTCAAAGAGACCAATTTCGACGGCACCATCTGCATCGAACACGAACCCTACGACCACTATCCGATGCCGGATGTGATCGAATCGGTGAAACGATTCGCCGAGTGGTGGGCGTGATTTTGTTCGAAGGGATTCGCAGGAACAATAGAAACGAGGATCACCAGACCGTACTCACAAAGTGGTGGATTGCCCCCGCGATGAGTCCGGTGATCGCACCGAAGGTGAAGAGTGCCATCAACGCGTGCAACGGCAGATACGCCGCCAGCAGCACGACCCGCCCCTTGCCGAGGCCGGCGGCGATCGCGAAGCAGATCGGCATGACAAACCACGCGAGAACGGTCATCAACGTCACGATGCCCAGAAACACATACTGCATGATTCGGATCGCCTCGTAGTCATTGAGATAGAACTCGACGAGCGCGGTCGAGACGGCTGCGATCGAGACAAGCGACATCATCGCCAGCGGCGCGCAGGCGTAAAGATGGATCGGCTGAAGTTCGTTGGGGCGATCCGGTGCGCCTCGCCAGATGAACGTGGGCAAGTCGGAGATCAACCCGAAGTAGCCGCGAAATGTTGCGACGCAGATGATCGGCAGCAATGCCAGCACAGTGACGTCTCTATACAACATGCGCGTGTTGAGGATTTCAAGCAGGCTCATCGCAATCACCGCCGTGACCGCACAGCAGGTGGCGAACCAGATCGTGAGCAATCGGAACTGTCGCGCGTCGGAGAGGCTGATGCGAACGGGCCGGGTGAGTTCACGCCCGAACGCGATCGGCTGGCGCATGATCCGCCAGAACGTGCGGACATACGCTGGGATTGCGCCATATCGCTGTCGATACAACCACGGCACGCGCGCCAGCGGCAGCGTGCTCGGATCGAACACCTGCCCGCATTTTAGACATTGGTCCCCTGCCAGCGAGATGATCGATTCGCCGCAGCCGATGCATTTGACATCGTACTCCGCCGGCGCTTCATGGGACGGGTCGATCGCGTAGCCGATGATGGGCGGCAAGTCGCTCATGCCAATGGGTGATGCCCGTTTAGCGTGTGTCGATCATGCAGGTCAACGATCGGCGCAAGCATCGGGTGAATCGACGATTGGCCAAACGTCTTGATCAGCCGGCACGTCGCGTAGCGGCCGGCGGTGCGGATGTACTCATCCTCCCACTTGCGTTGCCGCTGCTCGGCTTCGTCCGACGCATACGGGAACCGGATCCCCGGCTGTCGCGATCCACATCGCCACGGCTTGGGCGTGAGCCGGGCACGGAAGCATTTCTGCCGCTGGCACAGCCGCACATACAGCGGATCCGATCCCAGCGATTGCAGCAAATCGATCGTCTTTGGATCTGTCGGCTCGTGCGGTGCTTCGACGAATATCAGCCTATACCCCGCCGCCGTCTGATAGAGGCGCAATCGGTGCGTGTTGTGGGCGGCGTGCCACTTGCCGATGCGGTCGGCCATCGCCTGTTCGGGCGTTGTCGTGGGTTTGCCAAATAGCCGCGAAAACAGCCCGCCCGTGGGCGCGGGATTATCGATGTCGGCGATGAGCAGGCGATCGGCGTTCAGCACCAGTACGCCGTACCGGTTTCGCGTGACCACCGCCAGTGGCTCGGGTTGATCTTCGATCTGTAGCGTGTCGATCACTTCTTCGCGGGCCGGGTCTACGCCGTAGCCGTATTCGTTTTGATCGAGCGACTGGCCGTTGATCTCATAATCGACCGACCGCTTGGCGCGCTCGCGTGCGACGCGTCGGGCGTCGTCGTCGCTGATGTCCGACCACCCGTACGCGGTTCGCGTGACCAGATTGCCGCCGCGATCGGTCGCTCGATACTCATCCGAAACCCAGTGCGTCGGGAACCGCATCGCTCCTCCAGTGTGGGGGGACGGAGCCAGGAGCCAAAGGGAATGCCGGTATTTCTCCTATCTCCTATCTCCTGACTTCTGTCTCCTGTCTCCTGTCTCCTGTCTCCTTTTTCTACAATCTCCGCATCGCAAACCCGCCATCGACGTTGATCACTTCGCCGGTGGAGAAGGGGAAATAGTCCTTGGCGATCGCGACGACGACGGCGCGGGCGACGTCGTCGGGCTGGCCCCAGCGTTTGATGGGGGTCAGGTCCTTGTTGAAGATCAGGTCGTCGTACTTCTCCTTGACCGCGCCGGTCATGTCGGTCTGGATCACGCCGGGGCGGATCTCGTAGACGTTGACGCCAAACTCCGCCATGCGTGCGGCATACACCTGCGTCATCATCGCCAGCCCGGCCTTGGAAACGGCATAGTCGCCGCGCTGGGTGTGGGCGGTGTAGGCGGAGATGGAGGTGATGTTGATGATTTTGGGATTTGCGATTTGCGAATTGCGATTTGCGAATTGCTCGACCATCTTGCGGCAGACCAACTGGGTCAGAAAGTACGGGCCCTTCAGATTGATGTTGATCAGTCGGTCGAACGATTCTTCGGTCGCTTCGAGCACATCCGCGCGGACATCGGGGGCGACGCCGGCGTTGTTGACCAGCAGATCGATTCGGCCAAAGACCTTGATCGTTTCATCGACCAGCTTCTGCCGGT
>JBGSMH010000368.1:0-15307 GCA_041740275.1 Phycisphaerae bacterium | reverse complement strand
CTGTGCCAGTGCCTGGCTGACTTCGGGCTTGGCGGTAAAGGGATTGGTGACCATCAACTGCGAGTGCGGGCGGACCACGCGGTTGCCGATGATCTTTAAGTCATCGACGGAGTGGACGATGATCCCCATCGAGAAACAACGTTCGGTGGTGTTGAAGGAGATTTCGACGAATTTGCCGCGATCGTCCTTCTCCGGGCCGTAGGCGTTGATACCGGCTTGTTGTGAGTTGCGGACGTGGAAGCCCTGGAACCTGAGATACTCGGGTCGGCCGCCGAATTGGACGAGGCCAAGGTCCATGTCATAGCGGGTGCGTTTGGCAACCTTGGTGTAGGGTGCCTTGCGATAGTCCTTGCGCACGCCGACGCCGTCGATGATGGGCGTTTCGCCGGGGAAGGCGGTGATTGTCAGCCATTTACCTTCGGCACCGCTTTTGTCGATCACGATGGGCTCGCTGATCGCATAGATCCCGCCGCGGACGAAGATCGTGTCGCCAGCTTGTGCGATGGAAACCGCCTTGGGAATCGAGCCAAAAGGGGCTTCGAGTGTTCCGTCCTGCGAGTCGCTTCCGACAGGCGGCTGATCGACGAAGAGATACCGCCCGCTCGGCTTCGTTTCGTCGGCCGAAATGCCAATCGCGATCGTCTGGCCATAGTTGCGGTGGTTGTCAGTGTTGCCAACCAGCGCGATCGATTTGATCGGCTGGTCCGGACGGGGGTTGATCAGATCCATCACATACCACGCGGCTTTTTCACCCGAGTCGGTGTTGAGCGTGATCTCGTGCGCCTGACGCGCCCAGAGCATGGGTCCGATGGTGCCTGTTCGGTACCAGTCATTGATCGATTCACCGAAGCGAACGGGGATGGTCAATTCCTTGGCGTCGGCGTAGGTGATGATGTAGTTGGAAACGGTTGGCGCTTCGGGCGGAACCTCCAGAGCGCGATGCGCTGCCGCGACCTGCATCCGGTATTCATGCAGTGCAGGGCCGGGCACGAGGGTGTGAAGAAATGAGACAGTCGTGGCGGTGACGGCCTGACCGTCATAGAGCGTGACGGGCTTAGCGGTGGAGTGATCGACGCGTGCGGCTTTCGATGGGTCGATGGTGAAGCCGCGATCGCCCACCTTCACCTCGCCCGGACCCGGCACTGCGTTGGCGACAGGGAGCGAGATGGGTTCAGATGTCGTTGCCGACATCGGGACAGGCCCGGCGAACGCAACGCCACCAAGGATACATAGCACAAAAGCGCATGAACGAAATGGCACGACTGCCTCCTCGTAATAGGGAACAACAGATGCCCGACGTCGTGTGCGTCAGGCCAGATTGACAAGCGACTCCCGTCCGCGGAACGACTCATTGATCTGCATCACGGGTGCCTCATCGAGCGGAGGAAGCGACGCGACGGCGATGTTCGCTTCCACTTGGGCACGCGTCTTGGCACCCGGAATCGCGACGGTGACACCAGGCTCATCCAGTACATAGCGAATCGCCACTTGTTGCACCGATGTAAACGGCGGCGAGACCACGGAGCTTTCCAGATCTCGTACCGCAGTGAGGATTGAGTCAAGTTTCGGACCGTTCCATCTGGAACGATGATCTCCCTTTGGAAACCCGGGCGGAAACTGATGCCCACGACGGTATTTGCCGGTCAATAGTCCGCTTTCAAGGACCGTTCGTGCGACCACTGCAACGCCCGCTCGCGCAGCGTCTGCCATCATTTCGCGGTTGCGTTGGCGGAGCATGCTGAAGATCACCTGCAACGCGTCGACGCGACCACTTCGGATGTACTGTTGGCACAGATCGACGGTCTTGCCGGTGACATCTGGACCCTTTATCGATGCACCAATGAATCGAATTTTGCCAGCCGCCTTCAGGCGGTCGTAGACGTCAAGCACGTCGTTCATTTCATCGACCGAGTCAGGCGGGTTGT
This sequence comes from Phycisphaerae bacterium, assembly GCA_041740275.1. Classification (GTDB taxonomy): domain Bacteria; phylum Planctomycetota; class Phycisphaerae; order Tepidisphaerales; family Tepidisphaeraceae; genus BPJO01. Next base: position 13,382 of record JBGSMH010000368.1, on the reverse strand, counting down.
GCAGGTACATCAGGTCGATATAGTCGGTCTGCAACTGTTTGAGCGACTCGTTGACCGCACTCTCAATATCGGGGGCACTGTTTGGCCAGACCTTGGAGCAGAGCACCACGCGGTCGCGAGCTTTCATCGTGTGCAGGGTCTTGCCGATGATCGTTTCGCTCTTGGCATAGCCGCGCGCGGTGTCGATGAAGTTGCCGCCAGCGTTGATGTAGGCGGCTATCGCATCGGTTGCGTCGGACTCGGCGACCGAACCATAGTGTTCGGAACCAATCGCCCAGGCGCCGAAACCCACTTCCGCAACCTGCAGGCCCGTTCGGCCAAATTGCTTGATTCGCATGATTCCTCCGTGCCGGTGTTCGATTCGTAAGCAGACCTGACTCGATCAATATAGGCAGGTGTGATTCAAGCGGCTTGACAATGCCGATGAAGGCGATTGAACTTTTGCGCATGAAGCGACAGGCGGAGAGTCCGGTTCCGAGCGAAGTGAAGAAGCGCATCCTGTTGGTTGTGCCGACGACGTTCGCGTGGGCGCAGCGGATCGTGCAGGGATTCATCGCGTACGCGCATGAATACCGACCGGATTGGGAACTGCTTTTTGCGCCCGGGCACGATCCGCTTCGCGTCACATGGTTCGGCCGCGCTGATGCGGTGGTTTATCATGGGAGCGAGACGCAGGTTGAGATCGCCCGTCGGCAGACCGCGGGTCCGGTGGTGCTGGTCGAGCAGCCATCGTTTGACGGCCTGGCTTCAATCCGCAGCGACGATGAGCGGATCGCGCGGTGCGCGTTTGATCATCTGGTATCCCAGGATTTCGCCAACTTCGCGTTTTGGGGCCCGGATTCCGATGAGTTCTCGCGGCGCCGCGGGCGGGCGTTTGAGGCATTCGCAAAAGAGGCGAAGCTGCGATGGCTTGGTGTGCCACCGGTCCCGCACTGGAGGGCTGATAAGCCGTGGGATGCGTCAGAACTGGTGGCTTGGTTTCGCGAGCAACCCCAACCGCTTGCGTTATTCACGGCAAGCGATTCAACGGCGGCGCGGGTGATTCATGCCTGCGTGGATGCCGGTATTCGCGTGCCGGCTGATGTGGCGGTGCTGGGCGTCGATAACGACATACTGCTATGCGAATCGCTAGTGCCAGCGCTGTCGAGCATCGATCACAACTGCACTGCGGTCGGCGCAACGGCGGCCGCAGCGATCGATAACGCGATGCGGACAGGCGAACCGCCTCAGAGCCGACGGATCGCACCCGTCGGTGTCGTCGCCCGGCAATCGACCGCGCGGGTGGTGACGGCCGACCCTCAGGTGCAACGGGCACTTGATCTGATCCGAAGGCGCGCTGCTCGTGGTTGGTCGGCGATCGACATCATCAATCGCGTCGGTTCGACACGCAGGCGGTTCGAACTGCTTTTTCGCAGGGAGACAGGTACAACGCTGCAAGACGCACTTCGCGAAGCCCGTTTCCAGACGGCGATGCGCATGCTGGGTGACAGCCAGCAGAGTCTGATCCGAGTCGCGATGGATTCAGGATTTTCAAGCGCGGCCTACTTCACACGGGCATTTCGAGCGCGTACCGGCATGACGCCCAGCGAGTACCGCCAACGCGAACGTGCAAGTCGGGAAAAGTCCGAATCGTCGCCAACCGATTGATCGCCCCCCTGAAATGTCGGGAACACGAACGGTCGATCCATTCGCCCAATCCGGATTGCCGAATGTTGCGTTGTTGCGCTTTTTGTAACCAGCCCGGCGCGAAACAGTCACTTCGCGTGCAGCCCGGATGCGACATACTCACCCTCGTTAACAAGACTTCGATTTCCGCCTCTTGGCCGCGACGGAGCGGCTTAGCATTTCTGGTGGAAATCAACTTTGAGAGGAGAGGTTTTTCGATGAAATCATATCTCATCGCAGCAGCGGTTCTCGCTACGGGTATTTCGACGTCCGCTTTCGCGGCTCCGATCGTTTCCGAATCATTTGACTACCCATTATCGGCCAATGGCGACACCATGAGCGGCCTGAATGGTGGTACAGGGTTTAGTGCAGGCTGGGTCGCCCCGGGTACTGCTGGAACAACCGCGAGCTTCCTGTCGGCCGGGTATAACATGCCAGGGTTGCAGTCTGAAACAGGTGGAGCATTGCTGGTTGGAAGCAATACCTCCGCGATTTACCGCGCGATCGATCCTTCTGTCTTGCCTGTCAGTGATGTCACAACACGCTGGTTCTCTGTCATTCTTGATCCGACCGACTCGACGGTAACCAACCTGACACAGCGTATCCAATTCGAAACGACTTCCAACAGCACGAACAACGGCTATGGGATGAATGTTGATTTCAATACCTCGGCCGGAAACGGACAGACCGTTGTGTATTTGCGAATTGGTTCGGGCGCTGGTAGTGGCACACCCGCAGTGACGGTGCCGGGGCGGGAGCCGCTCTTGATTATCGGTAAATACGATGGGTCAACCTTGCCGAATGCATCGCTTAGCCTGTGGGTCAACCCAACTGACCTGACCTCCGAAGCCCAGTTGGCAGCAACCGCAACGGGTGCCATCTCGGCTCAGGCTCTCGTGCCAGCCGTTTTGGGGGATTTCGTCGCCATCCGTGGCGGTGCGATTGCCAGTGTTGACGAGATGCGCATCGGACTTTCCCTTGCTGACGTTGCTGCCATCCCCGAACCCGCCTCGCTCGGCCTGCTCGGACTCGGTGGTCTGGCCCTCGGTCGGAGACGCCGGAACGCATAGGTGATTGGCCAAGGGGTTGGATTCTCTTGCGCTACCGCAGGAGCCGGGAAATTTTCCTCCGCGCCCGGCTCCTGCGAATGTGCGCGCGACCCACGTCGCGTTTTGGAGATGCATCAGTCCGCTATTGCGGTGGGTATGGATTGTCCTCTGGAGTTGTGGAATGATTGCTCGACGTGTACTGGGTCGCACTGGACTGTCGGTCAGTGAACTGGGTCTTGGAACCTGGGCGCTGGGTGGGCTTGGCAAGCACGCAGACGCCAAGAACTATGGGCCGGTCGAAGAGCGCGATGCGCAGGAAGTCTTCGAAGCCTATCTCGCCGCCGGTGGGAACCACTTCGACTGCGCGGAGAACTATCACGATGGGGAGCAACGCCTGGGGAAGTTCATCGCACGGCACAAAGATCGGGACGACCTGGTCATCTGTTCGAAAGTCTGGCAGACCGACGAAACGACTATCCGACGCAAGCTGGAGCAGTCGCGGAAGAATCTCAATCGCGACATCATAGACGTACACTACCTGCACAATCCGCCTGAAGATCGCGACGAAATGCACCGCACGCTCGACCTGTTCTGCCAGTTGAAAGAAGAAGGCAAGATTCGGGCCATCGGCGCGACGATCAAGGGACACAATGTGACGGACGAGACGATCGCATTGATCGAGCAGTATGTCAGCACGGGCAAGCTGGATGTGGTGATGTGCATCTTCAGTGTTTTGCGGCAGAAGACTAGCGAGACATTCGAGTTCGCCGAGACCGCTGGTGTTGGCGTTGTGCTTCGCACGGTGCTGGAAAGCGGTTTCCTCACGGGCAAGTATCAGTCGTCCGATGCGTTTGCGAGTCACCACGATCAAGACCATCGTCGCCGCTGGGAGAAGCAGAAGTTGTCGCAGATTCTCACAATGGTCGAGGATTTCAGATCAATCGCAAAGGCAGGCGAGTACCAATCATGCCTGCTTGCGGCACTTCGCTTCGCGTTGGATACGTCGCATGTGTCCAGCGTGTTGGTGGGTGCCAAAAACGTCAGACAATTGAGCGACAACCTCGCCGTTCTGCAACTTCCACCCATGGATCATCAGCTACGCGAAACACTAATCGATCGCTTTTCGGGGAAGGAAGCGATCGTCAGTCTTGGATTCTGATCTTGATTCCAAGTAAAATGGAGCGGGCGGTGGAGGCTTCCACCGCCCGTTCTGGCATTGGGAGTTGGGATCATGCGGACACAACCCATGAAACGCGTTCTGCTGCTGGAACGGCAGGATATGGCGGGCGACTGGTTTAGACGGGTATTGCGCGGCGTGGCCACTTACGTCTCTTCAGGCATTATGTGGGAAGTCCGGCCTGCGGTCGTTATCAGCGAAGACCTCACGCAGATCCGTAACCTCGAAGCCGATGGCATCATCACGGTCATCCGGCGTGACGATCCGATCGAAGCATGGACGAAGATTGGCTGCCCGGTCGTCAGCGTGATCAGCATGCGGGAGAATCCACCTGTCCCTTTTGTCTCAATCGATGAAGAGGCCGTCGGAATTGCGGCGGCGGGGCACTTGGTCGAACGGCGTTTCCGACACTTTGGATTCCTCGGCTTCTCAAAGAGCCCCGCGTCCGAAACGCGTCGGCTCGTATTCAAGGCGAATCTTGGCCATCCCGAATCCTACTCAGAACTCAATCTCGACCAGACCCTTGGCCGACTTCCGCTGGGACGCAGCGAGATGGCGGATTCGAAGATTCTCAAATGGCTTGATGCATTGCCCAAGCCTGTCGGGATCATGGCCTGGAATGATCTGAGCGGCATCGCGCTCGTGCAAGCGGCGAGACGTTTGGGCTGCTCGGTCCCTGGGGATATCGCAATCATCGGCGTGGACGACGATGAGACATGGTGCGGCATGTCGCTCCCCCAACTTAGTAGCGTGCGCACACCCTCCCGCCGCATCGGATTTCAGGCGGCAGCGATTCTTGATCGTCTGATGGGCGGCGAGAAGATCCCCCCAGGAGAAATGGCGGTCAAGCTCCCACCCGAAGGGGTCCATGCCCGTCGGTCGACCGACACCCTTGCGACGAACGACCCACTGATCACGCAGTCCGTTGAACTCATTCACCAGCACCTGGCAAATCGCGTGAACGTGAACGACCTGGTGCGCATGCTCTCGATTTCGCGAAGGCAGTTGGAGACACGTTTCCATGAGGTGCTCGGCCGCACGCCCCTACAGGAAATCCACAACATCCAGATCACCGCCGCTGAGCGACTCTTGCGGACAACCGAATTGCCGCTGAAGACCGTTGCGGTTCGCACAGGTTTTCGCGACGCGAACCACCTGATCCGCGCGTTTTCGAGCCGCCGCGGTGTTGCACCAGCGACATATCGAAAACGCTCGAAGCTTTGGTAATCGCCGCCAGAGGAATATTTCGCCCGGCCCGCCAGCATGCGCGAAATGGGCATAGGTATGGCGCATTTACTGCATAGGAGCCCGCACAGGAGGCCTGTATTCTTCATCTTGTCATTTCTAACTAGTGACTTCGAGTCTTGATCGGCTTGTGTATGGCCGATTAATGCAAGACTCGGGGTCGGCGGAAACATGCAGGAGAACACGGCCATGGCACATATCAATCGTGACAGACATCGTCAGGCGTTTACGCTGGTGGAACTGCTGGTGGTGATCGGCATCATCGCACTTCTGATCTCTATCCTATTGCCCTCGCTGAACAAGGCACGCCAGGCGGCTTCGAATATTAAGTGCCAGTCAAATCTGAGGCAGATCGGCATTTCGATGATGCTTTATGCCAACGACTTCAAGGGCTACTGCCCACCGTGGCGCGCAGGTCTGGACACGCCCAATGCCGCAACCGGGCCGGTGCCGACGCCCAACGACTGGAACAACAACACCTACCCTCGCTGGCCCGATTTCATCCATAAGTATGTGCCGAACAATCTCGCCAGCGGTATCTATGAGTGTCCGAGCAACTCGCGCAAGAGTGTGACGCCCGGAAGTTCCGTGTCCAACACGTTCAGCTACAGCCGCAATGATTATCTGGGTGCCAATGGGGGCTTGGGTTTCGGTCCACTGGCCAGGCCCGTAAACGGCAACGGTATTGGCGTGGGTCGGATCGGAACGACAACAGTCTACTTCCGATATCCCTTCAAGCTCGCTGACCCTGGCCTGCCCGCCGCCGAAGTCATGCATCTGGGCGACGGCGATGCGTCACAGGCCTACACGACCGGTCCGGGCACGACCTCGTCCACCTCGTTCCGTCTTGTGGAAGGTGATTTCCGCCACGGGAAAATAAACTACACGCAAGCCTTTAACGGCACACTCAAGACGCAGGTTTATCAGGGTGGCGGTCGGGCGAACTACCTGATGCTGGATGGTCACGTCCAAGCCTTCACATTGGCGGACGTCGATCTGACCGCGCAGCCCGCGGCAGATCCGGACGCGCGGGTGCTTCACTTCTGGGCACTCAAAAAGCCTGGCGAATGATTTGGCCTGATTAAACCGACATGAGCAGACAAACGGAACGCCCAGTCAGACTGATCTGACTGGGCGTTCGCTCATTTCCTGTATTCGCTTGAGCATCCATCTAACCACACTGACCAGCCACCGCGGCTCCGACAAGTGTGACATCCACCGGTGACGCCAGCGACGGGATCGGTGCGACGATCAGGCGCGGTACACTGTCATCCATGGTATCGAGCCGTCGCCTCACTTTGTGAAGGATGGCCGGGTCCATTGCGACGCTTCCGTCGAGCAGCAATTGGACAGGTATCGACGCATCTTCCGGGAATGCATACTTTGCGGACGCGATTGCACAATTGGCCAGTGCGTTGGCACCGGCGTCGATCAGGTCGGATGCGATCTGTTGGACAAGCCGTCTGGACGTGTCGTCCAGTGGCGCAGATTCCTCGCCCATCGCTATATTACGCACTCGAATCGAATCGGCAGATGACGTAAACGATTCGGCAAATGCCACCAGTTCCGACCTGGCCTGGCGATCCGCCGCCTGTAGCAGCGAACGTCGCATCATCCCCCACAATCCCTTGCCAGCGATCAGGTGTTGGTACTGACCATTTTCAGTCGCGTGATGAGCGGTGATCGGATCGTCATCGGGCAGGATGCACACCATTCCGCACAGGATGAACTCATGGCGGGTGGCGCATGCGAGGCCCGTGCCGCAGACCAGCAGCATCGTGCGATCCTGGAGCGAAAGGTCACTGAGATAGAACGCACCGAGGTGGGCAAGGACGCCATCGGACCGGTACGCAATCCGCGGCTGCTGCGCACCGAACGGGGCGAGAAGCCGGGCGAGGTTGTCGCCGAAATGGTGGGTGCCAGTGTCCTGATCGGGTGACCGTGAGACCAGACCACGGAGCGTCGGAATCTTGCTTGGATGATGCGGGATACCGTTCTGGATCGGTACTGCCAACGACACCCCCACGCGCGGCCGATCAACCTCTCGGAGAAACGCCGTTGTTGCCGCCGACCGCATCACAAGCTCGCCGAAAAACACCTGCCAAGGCGTATCGCTGGATGGGGTCGGAACGGCTAGCGCGTCGATCACGTCGATGCGGCGATCGCCCACGCGGGCGAGCATCAGTTTGGTTGTCGAACCACCGACCGAAACTGCCAGTATTGGCTCTGGATCGAACGGCGCTTGGATGCACGCGGCGTGTACGTCTGAAAGGCCGCTGGGGATGCGCGCAACCGTCCCGGCTGCGAACGCAGCACACAGCGCGGATAGCTCGCGATCGGCGCGAGAGGGGGAAGGATTCTGAGTCATGCGGGCGCGATGACGTCAGGCGAAATACCGCAGAAGGTCCGCGAGATAGATCTCACCTGCGACATCGAATTGTCTGTGCACTTTCAAGATCGTGGCGGGCGCGGCCGGGAGTTCGCCCAGAGACGTCACCACCAGGTCAGCGGCGGAGAGATCCTCGTCGATCGTGTAGGCGCTGGCGGTCGCGACCACGCGCAACCCCGCAGCCTTGGCAGCTGAGATCCCGATCGCTGAATCCTCAACGACGATCGCTTCGTCGGCCTTAAGTTTCGTCCGTTCCAAGGCTAGCAGATAGATCTCCGGGTCCGGCTTCTTCCGCTTCACTACATCGCCGGCAAGGATCGGCTCAAACGGGATGTCGGACAGGTAACCGGTCACAATCGCGTTGGCGACCTTCTCGTTGCTGGTCGTGCAGATCCCGACGCCGATCCCGGCGTCGCGGGCCTGTCGCATCAGTCGTTGCACACCCGGGCGCAGCGGCAACTGGCGCGATTCGATCATCTCCACGAAGATCGCGGTCTTCCGCTCGTGTAAGTTCTGGACAAAAGCCTTGCGACCGTCCGCCGAGACGTCGGCAGGGTAGCCGTGCTTGTCAAAATAGCGCGTCATCCGTTCTTTACCGCCGCCGATTTGCAGGTAGTCGTGGTAGGCCTCGATGCTCCATTCGACATCGAGCCCGCGCTCAGCGAACGCGCGATTGAAGGAAACGCGGTGCCCGTCGCGCTCGGTGTCGATGATCACGCCGTCCTGGTCGAAGAAGATCGCCTTGATCTGGCTCATTTCGCTTTCCCCTCGCTGCCGAGCAGGTCGATGTAGTAGGCGACGCGCTGCTTGATGGCGTTCTTGACCGCCTTGTCGACCCGGCCGGGGTTGTACTCGGCGCGGTGGTCATTGATGTAATTGAACGTGGTGTCGATAAGCGTGTGCTTGAGATCGGTCGAGACGTTGAACTTCGCACCGCCGCTGGCGACGAGGCGCTTGACGACCTCGGGCTTTAGTCCGGTTCCACCGTGGACGACCAGCGGGATGCGGATGTTGCCGTTGGGGTTGATAATCTGCTGGACAGTGGCGAACCGTTCGAAGTCGATCTTGGGGTTTTCGGTGACGTAAACGCCATGCGCGGTGCCGATCGCGGGAGCGAAAAGATCGACGCCGCTGCGATTGACAAAGTCTGCGGCGAGCTTCGGATCGGCGAGTTGGGCTTCATCTTCTGCGACCGAGATCTGATCCTCCACGCCGCCGACGGTGCCAAGTTCACCTTCCACACTGACGTCGCCAAGTTTATGGCAATAATCGGCTACTTCCCGAGTTACGCGAACGTTCTGCTCGTAGTCGTGATGCGAACCGTCGATCATGATGTTGGTATAGCCTGCGTCTGCACAACGCTTGCAGAAATCGATTTCCTCGCAATGGTCCAAATGCAAACATACCGGCACTGAGGCACGCTCGGCCAGGGTGCGGTAGACAGCAACGATGACCTCGGGCGTATGAAACTGGGCCGGCGTAACCGACGTTTGAACAATCACCGGCGTACGCTTTTCGATCGCCGTCTCGATCACAGCTTCCATTTGAACGAAACAGGTGATGTTGAACGCGCCAATGCAGTATTTGCCTGTTGCGGCGTCGATGAGCATCTGTGTCGCGGATGCGATGGCCATGGTGCTATCCGATCTGCGTGCTTGTGGCACGGCTTCCCAAAAAGGACTTGGCAGTGACGGTCCCCTTGCGATGGCGACCGATCAGTTCGATCCGGCGGCGCTCGAAGGGGAGTAGATCAAAGAAGTTGTCAGCGAAGTACCATCCGAACTCATCGCCATCAGGCGAGACGCCGGTGAGTTCGACGCTTCGCGCAAAGCAATCGGTACTGACGATGATCGCGTCGCGATCACACTCGAGCGAAAGCAGGGGGTCGGGGAAGCGAATACGACGTTCTTTTTCTGCGAAGTCGATGCTGCGCGTCTGAAGACGACCATCAGCGGGGCGCAGCTCGGCATACAATGCATGCTGACGGGAAAACATCCCGAACTGATCGAGCGTCGCGGCGACGCGCGAATCGCCCGCCTCGACATAGGCCGGCCGCTCGAACTGATCGACGACCTCGTTCTTGCTCGTGTTGAAGAGTCGCACGACGACCGTCCCCGCGACGTCGGCGGCGGTATCGTTGACGAGCCAGAGGTGGATGTGGTCGCCGATGTCGAAACTCAACAGCACCGGCTCGTATGCACGGCGGAGTGCGTAGTACGACATCGTCGGCTCGATGAATGAGTCGATCACGCCCGAATAGACCATCGGATAGGTGTCATTGAGCTTCCATAGGTAATGCCCCATCGAACGTCGCGGTTCCAGTTGCTCCGACGCCCGCTTCCCGCGCCGGTACCGCTCGACGTTTCTTCGAATATACATGCCGTGAGCTGCCCCCATGCGGTAGATGAGTCCCTCGGGCGTGTCGGTGGTTTCATAGAAATCCTCGACCGCCGCCTGTCGTGGTGCGGTAAAGTCCTGGCCGAGCGTGAGTTGTTGCCAACTCGGCGGGATCGGGCGGTCAGCGTGTGAGCGGATACGACCGTCGAAACCCGCCTTGGGCCATACGTCGTCGCCGAGGACACGCTTGAGGCTTTTGATCAACGGTGGAGAAATGCGGGTGTTTTCGCTGAAGACGATCGGGAACTCTTCTCCCGGCACGTACCAGATGTGGTTGTAGGAATGAGAATCGCCCTCCGCAGGATCGTTGGCGAAAGCCCCGCCATAGGGGGAGTTGACCAAATAGAAGCGGTCAGGATCGAGCCGGCCGCAAACCTCCGGATAGTCCTGCTCAAAGATCACTCGGCCGACCATGGGCTTGTCGGGGTGATCCATCCCCGCGCCCATGTGACACTCGTTGCCACCGCACCAGAAGAGGACGGAGGGGTGGTGCTTGAGCGATTTCACTTGGTGTTCGGCTTCCCGACGGCAGAGGTCGCGATAGGCGTCGTGCTCCGGGTACATACCCCAGGTATGAAAGAATTCGTGCCAGACTAGAAGGCCGCGACGATTGGCCTCTTCGTACAGTTCGTCGGAGTACGGCGCGCCTGGTCCCCAGGCGCGCAGTGAGACCATGTTGGCATTTTCGACGAGGTCGAACGTTTGTTTGAGCTTCTCGGAGTTCCATACATGCGAGATGGTTGGCAGGGGCGTGAAGTTGGCGCCCCAGAGCTTCACACGCTTGCCATTGATGCTGTAGTCGAAATGTCCGTGGTAGCGGACATCGCGAAATCCGATGCTGCGGGTCGTGCTATCGAGAATCTGATCGTGTCGGACAAGATCGGCCTTGAGTGTGTAGAGTTGCTGGGTGCCATAGCCGCGCGGCCACCAGAGTTGGGGATTATCGACTCGGATCGAAACGCCTCGCGACCACTCGCCGCTTGACGCAACCAACTCAACCGTCTTCTCGACGACTCTCGCGCCGGGCCCATCAGCAATCGCGATGCGCACGCGATCGCCGTCGGAGATCTTTCCATCCCCCGTGAGCGTGATGGAGAGGTCGGCCGCGGCGTACTCGTCGGTGAGAAACGTACGAAGGTCGCAGCCAGTAATACGTGGTCCGCCAAACTGAATGAGTCGGACCGGAGCGTAGATGCCGACGGGCGTGAGATAAGGCTGAACACCGTTGAAGTTGTTGAAGTCTTCGTGCGGCTTGCGGAGCATACGGTTCGGCTTGATGCACACCCGCCATGCCTCCGGCATATCAACATTTTTCAGCCAATACTGCGGTGAATGAAAGTGAACGAGAAGCACGTTTTGGCCGACGGTCACAAGACGCGAAACGTCGATCTCCAGCGGCAAATAGATGTCCTGATGGGTGCCGATGAGTTGGCCGTTCAGATAGACGTCGGCGATCGTGTCGAGCCCTTCAAAGCGGAGGAAGGTTCGGTCGGCGAGTGATTCGAGGGGAAATTGCCTGCGATAGACCCAATCGCGTTCCGACACCCACAGGCATTTTTCGGCCGCACCGACCTGCATCGGGTCTTGGATACGCCCGTGTGCCAGCAGCACATCGTGAACCTGAGCTGGCATGGAGCATACCATCCAGTTCGGGCCGGGCGCAGTAGCCGCAAGCGCGCGAACCGCTTCGGATGAGAGCGGGCCATGTTCGGCGCGTTCGGTGAGTTCCCAACGGTCGACCAACTCGGTTGTGCGCTTCATCCAACTCTCCCGCCACAGCGTACGAATCTTCTGCGAACCAGAGAAAATATCACCGGCCAACACATGCACGAGGCACGAAAAGCGCAGTCGTTATCACTTTTTGCGCAGTTCGGACTGTCGCGTGTGTCCTGCTTGAGTTGTCATTGTTTGTGCGCGATTCGTACACCCGCCTGTCGCATTGTGTAGGTAAGCTTCGTGGCTTGTTCGGAATTCAGCGGAGTTGCATGGAAACGACTTTTTCGACCGATTCCCTACCTCGCGTGGGCATCACGATGGGCGATCCTGCGGGAATCGGCCCGGAGATCATCGCGATGGCGTTGGCCGATCCAGCGGTCGGCGCGTGCTGTCGTCCCGTGGTGATCGGCGACGCGGGCGTCATATCGGCGGCGGCGAAGATCGTGCGGTCCCCTTTGGTCGTTCGCGCTATCGGTTGGCCGTCCGAGGTCTCCGGTGATGCTGCGACAATTGAAGTGATCGATCAGAAGAGCGTTGACACGTCCCAGCTCAAGCCGGGGAAGGTCTCTGCCATGACCGGCGACGCGGCGTACCGTGCGATCGCGACCGCAATCGAACTGGCGTTGACGCACCAAATCGACGCGACCGTCACCGCCCCCATTCACAAGGAAGCGCTTCAGGCCGCCGGGCACAAGTTCGCCGGACACACTGAGATCTTCGCACATCTGACCAATACACGCGACTACGCGATGATGCTGGCCGAGGGGGAATTCCGCGTCATCCACGTCACGACGCATGTGTCGCTGCGACAAGCGTGTGACCTGATCACACGCACACGCGTATTGACCACCATCGAACTGGCGCACAACGCCTGTCGCGGGCTGGGCATAGAACGCCCGCGAATCGGCGTTGCGGGATTGAACCCGCACGCGAGCGATGGCGGGCTGTTCGGGACAGAGGAGGCCGAGCACATCGCCCCGGCGATTGCCGAGGCTCGGGCACGCGGGATGAACGTCGAGGGTCCACTGCCAGCCGATACGCTCTTTCCAAAGGCTTCGTGCGGCGGGTTCGATATCGCGGTTGCGATGTACCACGATCAAGGCCATGTGCCGGTGAAGATGAAAGGGTTTCACTTTAACCCACACACCCAGTCATGGGCTGCGGTTGAAGGAATCAACGTGACGCTCGGATTGCCGATCATCCGCGTCTCGGTGGATCATGGGACGGCATGCGATCAGGCGGGGAAGGGGACGGCTTCCCCTAACAGTCTGCTGACCGCAATCCGATATGCCGCCCGGATGGCGGAGGCAAAACGGCGCGAGCCCCAAATCGAGTAGAAGGAGCGACATGTCTGCAGAATCACCCGGTGTCACTGCGGTGCCGCTGGATTATGAGGCTAAACCGGTCGAAGAGCGAACGTCCGCTTTTCCGATCGAGACCCAGCGCAAGCGCGTTCCCTGGCCATGGCTGCTCATGATGACCGCCCCGGGTCTGGCATCCGGGTACATCGAGTTCTGCAGCAGTGGCCCGCTTACGTTTACGATCAAGAAGTTCGTCAGCGATCCGGCACTGATTACGTTCCTCATCAGCATCAACACGCTCTTCAATTTCCTTGTTGGCACCTGGGCCGCCTATTGCAGCGACCACATCTGGACGCGCTTTGGCCGTCGGCGTGTGTTCCTGGTGCCGGGATGGATTGGGGTCGCGGCATGTTTGTTCTTCGTACCGATCATGCCCGGCATCG
>JBGSMH010000367.1:0-6796 GCA_041740275.1 Phycisphaerae bacterium | reverse complement strand
AATCGCGTTGGTCCAAGGCGGCGATCGATACATCCCGATCGGCTCGCCGGTGATCTTTAGCTTGATCGTCCCGTCCTCCATGGGCGCGGTACTCGTCAACGTGATGCCTTCGTTGTTGACCTCGCCCCCTTCCAGAAGCATGGCCCCCTTGATCGTCGCGTGTTTTCGTTCCGCCGCCTGCCAGGCGCGAAAACGCAGGTCAATACGATCGATTTTGGCGATCCGCTCGTCGCTGTTAAAGCCCAGTTCGACGTTGAAAACGCTGCACGGCCGCGCGTCCACCCGCTGCATCCAGACGTACCCATCCCCCGACTTGCGGAAGTCGGATTTGGGGTAAACCAGATCGTCAATAAAGGGCCTTTGCCCGACAGAGACGATCTGCCTCGCCGGATCAAAGATCACCGTCATCCGGAGGGTGTAGACATATCGCGGCTTGTCGCCCTGTCGCATCGAAACGGTGCCTTCAAGTCCCACACCATGGACGATCAGCAATGTTGTCGGGTCAGGCTTCTGGATCGACAGCGGCTCGCGGGCATTGTTAAACGCCAGCGATGGACCCGTTCCGCTCAGTGCCGGAGCGATCCGGGCCTGGCTCATCAGGTCTTCCATCACCACCAGAAACGGGCTGTCAGTGTGGTCGAGCGTGACGCGCTGCGTGTTGGCTTCGTTGCCCGCAAGTTGCAGGTTCATCGCGATGCCGGTGGCTTTGGCGAACGCCTTGATCGCCTCGGGCACGCTGGCATCCTGAACCTTGACCGTGACCCGCGTCGGCTTGTCGGCGGCGGGTCGGGTCGTTTGCGCCAGCACTGGCGAACCGAGCAGCATGCACGCCGTCAATGCAAAGATGAGTTTTCGAACGATCATGACAGAACTCCTCAGGGCAGCGGAATGTCCTTGGCTTCGACGGGCACGACGACCTCACGGATCTCCGCAACAACGTCCCAGGTCAGGGATACCGGCTGAGGAAACGCTGGGGCCGCCGGTCCGGCTTCCACCGCTGGAATTGTCGCGGGTTTCGTGGTCATGACCGGCGGCATGACTCGGCGTGGTGCGTCTGCGGGCCGAACAATTATCGTCATCTCCCACCACTGACCCACCGTACGCGACGCGCCCGTGGATCGAGCCACCATTCGTTTCCCGTCGGCGGAGCGGAAGTCCATCCGTTCGATGTCCGGGCTGTCCGGCTGAAACATCGGGGAGGTCGGGCCGCGCTCAATCTGCATGTCTTTATCGACCCGCAGAGTCAGTTGCCAGCCCTGAGGGGTTAACACCGGCGGCGACAACTCCAGTGGCATGCGGCCCATGGTTACCTCGATCGGCTTGTCATCGAACGCGTCGACGACCAGCCGGTCATACGCCTTGGGCGGCCTGACGATCATCTTGGCCAGGAACGTGGCGATCTTCTTTGACGGCGGCGTGAGCGAACGAACATTCACAGTAGCCGGATGACGCCGCGTTTGCAGATCACGCATCATGAACCGCGAGTCGCGACCCGGCACTTCTCTGATTAGCAGGTCGCGCCCCTGCTCATCAATCGCTTTCATCACTTCGAATTCTGTCCCGCCGATCGTGCCTTGGTCGCCGGGCCAAACCGACAACTGCAGCGACGCCCGTTCGATGGGCTGTTTTCCATCCAGAGCGGGAATCATGCGAAAGATTTTGCTGCTTTCGATGCGGGCGCTGGGCGGGCCTTGATCCGGATTCTCGACAGGATTTTGTGGCACGACCGGACGCCTGGCGTTGGCGTAACCGGGATTGTCCGTGGCCGAAAGCGTGTAATCCTGTCCGTTGCGATAGACCGCCATTTTGAGCGAACGCCCGAGTTGATCGAGCGCCTGATCCAGTTCGGTCGCGTCGATGTCGAGATCGTAAACAATGGGCGGACCACTGGTTGCGGCGTCGGGCATGCCGGGATTGCGTCGCGCCGAGAGCGTGATCGACAGCGATTTGCATGCCGCCACCCGCGCCTCATCCAGCGTGACATCACGCAACGAAAGCTTCACGGGCTTGTCGAACGTCTTTGGCTTCTCGACCTCTGGCGCGACAAATCGCGGCTCAGGCGGCTTGGGCGCGGGCATCTGCTCTGCCGTCACACGCTCCACCCGATACCCCGCCAGCGCGGATGCACCACACAAACTCGCCACCAACACGCCAAGTATTCGCATGAGATATTCCCCGTTCGAGTAGTTATTCCCCAATCGAACTGACTGAAATGATATCTCACTTATTTCCAAAAGTCATCGGGTGCGACGAAATGCCTCATTTGCGATGGAGCAATGGGCAGATCAACCGTTGATGATCTCCCCGCCGTTGGGATGGAGGACTTGTCCGGTGATGTAGCTGGCGTCGGAACTGGCGAGGAAGACGTAGCAGGTGGCGACTTCCCAGGGCTGGCCGGGACGACCCATCGGCACGTCCGCGCCAAACGTCGCGACCTTGTCTTCTGGAAACGTTGCAGGAATCAGCGGCGTCCAGATCGGGCCTGGCGCAACCGCGTTCACACGCACATGGTCCTTGGCCAGCATCCCGCTGAGCGATCGCGTAAACGCCACGGTCGCGCCCTTGGTCGACGAATAGTCCACCAACGCAGGCGAGCCACGATACGCGGTCACGCTCGTGGTGTTGATGATCACGCCGTGATTGGCTTTCAGATCGGGTAACGCGGCACGCACCAAATGGAACATCGCAAGGATGTTCGTATGAAAAGTCGCCAGCAGGTCTTCGGGCTCGATCTCTTCAAACTTCTTTTTCGGGTGCTGCTCGGCGGCGTTGTTGACGAGAATATCGATTCGGCCAAGCTCCTTTTTCGTCTGCTCGACCGCAGATTGGCACAACGATTGATCGCCGATGTCGCCGGCGATGGCGAGGGCTTTGCGATCTTTGGCTTCGACGATCGCGATGGTCTTTCTGGCGTCGTCGTGTTCGTCCTTGTACACAATTGCGACATCCGCGCCCTCGCGCGCAAACGCTGCCGCCACCGCGCGGCCGATCCCGCTATCCCCGCCCGTGATCAACGCGACCTTGCCCTTCAGCTTGTCCGATCCGCGTGCGCCGGGCTGTTCGTATTCGGGCTTTGGGTCCATTTCGCTCTCTATCCCCGGCTGATGCGACTGAGTTTGAGGCGGGTTGATCCGCTTTTTTGAATCCGTCTTGCTGCTGTTGGCCATGATCCGGCTCCCTATTGGGCGATGACTTTGACGTTCTGCGGCTTGGCACCGCTGGGTGCGCCATCGGCGACGCTGTGCGAAGAAACGCGATCACCCAGATTCAGCGGGGAAAGCTCTTCATTGATTTCGGTTGAATCATCCACCGGTGCGTATCCAACAAGCTGGCGGGCGTCGTCGATGTCCATGCGTTTGAAGCGGTTGTCGCTTAGCCCGCTGAAAATCGCGAACTTCAGATGATCGGCATCGATGCAGCGGCAGATGAGTTGAAACAGATCGCGCTGCGACACCCACGCATCGAGCATTTCAACCCCCGTTTCGCCTTTGGCGACTGATCGCGGCTGAAACCCGCCGATGCGAAGCGCGATCGCACTGAGGCCTTCCTGCTCGGCGAAATAGCGTGCCAAAGCCTCGCCGAAGCATTTGCTCACGCCATACAAATCGCCCGGATTAACAGGATCGTTGGATTTCACCTGCACATCCGCCGGGTACCCGGAAACCGCGTGGATGCTGGAGGCGTAAATCACCCGCCGACAACCCGCGTCCCGGGCCGCGACGAACGTGTTATACGTTCCGACGATATTGATCGGCAGCAGGCTCGCCCATTCCCCCGTCGGCGACGGATCAGCAGCGAGGTGAATGACGGTGTGAATGCCCTTGCACGCGCATTGCAGCGACGACAGATCCGTGACATCCAGATGAACAACCTCCCCAAATCGCTGGATCTCTTTACTTTCGTCCGGGCTGTGAACACCCAGACGCAGGTCGTACCGGCCTTGATTGTGCTCTGCGAAATAGTAGCCGATATTGCCCGCCGCACCCGTGATCAGCACTTTGCGGCGATCCTTTGACTGTTTATCTGATTCAGAGGGATATAGGCTGAATGCTTCAGGCATGATCGACCCCGCGGTTGAGCGGTTACGCCGCGACTGTTGCGACCAGCACTGACTGATCTTCGAACTGCCCGGCGTCCCGCGCGTCGGCGACCATCCGTGCGAGTTGGTTCGCCTGCGAGTTTTCGAGCCAGTGCGGGTCCAGAAGCGCCAAGACATCCACTTTGTCATATCGGCGGGCGTAAGTTCCGGTGTCATCCACTGTGTACTGCATCTGAAAGATCTCCTTCAACTGCTCGAGTCGAATTATGCAGACGTCGCGCTAGAGACTGCTGAATCGCGCATTAAAAGGCTTTTATTTTTGTCTCTGGTGGTTCGTTTCGTTCACATTGTGTTAATTGATGTCGCAAAGGTGTGATTCCGACGCGACGGTCGGTAAGATGCCGCACCAGCATGACTTCCGTTCGGCTAGACCACATCACCAAACGCTTCGGCCAGCAGAGTGCGGTCGATGACATCAGCCTCACCATCGAAGCAGGAGAACTATTCTTCCTGCTCGGTCCCAGCGGCTGTGGAAAATCGACCCTATTGCGCCTCATCGCCGGACTTCATGAGCCGACGGCAGGCAAGGTCTTCTTTGGCGATCGGGATGTCACTTCCCAAAGCACCGAACACCGCAACGCGGTGATGTGTTTCCAGAGCTACGCGCTGTGGCCTCACATGGACGCGCGTGCCAACATCCGCTTCGGACTGGAAATCCGCAAAGTCTCCAAACAAGAGACCGAGCGGCGCGTCGAGGAGGCGGTCGAACTCGTGCAACTTGGCCCGTTCGCTCACAAAAAGCCCAACGAAATGTCAGGCGGCCAGCAGCAGAGGGTGGCGCTGGCGCGGGCGTTGGTGGTTCGGCCGGACTGTCTGCTGCTCGATGAGCCGCTGTCGAACCTCGACGCCAAGCTGCGACTGGAGATGCGATCGGAAATCCGCCGAATCTGTCGGGCCAGCGGATTGACCGCGATCTATGTCACCCATGACCAGAAAGAAGCCCTGAGCATCGCCGACCGGATGGCGGTGCTGAATATGGGCAAAATCGAGCAGATCGGTCGGCCTCAGGACCTGTACCTCAAACCGAAGAACCGATTCGTCGCCAACTTCATGGGCGAGACCAATTTTATCCCCGGCAAGGTTGAAACGATTGATGCCGGGCAAATTCGCATATCGACGACCATCGGCTCGCTGCAATCGGCAAATTTCCCCGGCGGGATCAACACTGGCGATGCCGTCACCGTGTCGATCCGCCCAGAAACGATCAAACTGAGCGACCGCACCGAATCGGCGATTAACGTCTTCGACGCCTCCGTCCACGACACGATCTACCTCGGCGAGGTCGCGCAGCATCTGGTCAGCGTCATAAGCAACGGAAACAAGATGGAGTTGCGGGCCTTCGAACTCAACCCGCGATTCGTTGCGCGAGACGGCGCGGTACAAGCCAAAGCAGCGATCGACCCATCGGATGTCGTTGTCTTGAAAGACTAGAAGTCGCGGCTAAAAACCCATGCTGAGAAACGTCTCGATCATTCTCTTGCTTGCGATCATCGTGGCGTTGCCTTTCGTGTTTCGAAAGCCCCCGCCGCAGGGGGATTGGCGCGATGGCGATCCGAAGATCGTGGTCGTCTCGCCTCACAATGAAGCGATTCGATACGAGTTTGCCCAGGCATTTTCCCGCTGGCACCAAAAAAACTACGGCAAGCCCGTAAAAATCGACTGGCGCAACATCGGCGGCACGACCGAGATCAGCCGCTACCTCGCCAGCGAATACACCGCCAACACCCGCGCCTGGTGGCGTCGTCAGGGCAAAACCTGGCCGGCACAGGCGACTGATGATCTGACCAAATCTTCATCGACCAACCAATCGACCGCCGAGGTCTTCAAAGCCTACCGCGACACCGACGATCCGTCCGCCATCACCTCCGGCATCGACCTGTTCTTCGGCGGTGGCGAGTTCGACCATTCTGCAGCGCTCGCCGCAGGCTTTGCCGTGCCCGTGCTCCATCTGCTCCCCGCCAAGCTCTTCAAAAACGACGGCATCGACATCATCCCCGAACGTGTCTCCGGCGAAACCTGGCGCACCGCCTCCATGATGGGCAATGTGCTCAGCACGTTTGGCATCATCTACAACCTCGATCGCCTGAAAGACCTAGGCATCACCACCCCGCCGACACAGTGGACAGACCTGGCGGATTATCGCTACGTCGGTCAGGTGGGGCTGGCCGATCCGACCAAGAGCGGGTCGATCGCCAAGGCGTTTGAGATGCTGGTGCATCAGCAGATGCACGATGCGTTGCGCGATGCCGGTTTTACTGATGCGCAAATCGCAGTCAACGAAAAACGCATCGGCGATTACATGAAAGAAAAGGGCAAAGCCTACAAGCGAGGCGACGTCCCGGCCGATTTGCAGACCTATCAACAGACCGTCGAGAAAGGCTTCGAAGATGGCCTGCACCTGATCCAAAAGATCGGTGCCAACGCCCGCTATTTCACCGATAGTGCCAGCAAAGTGCCAATCGACGTCAGCATGGGCGATGCCGCCGTCGGGATGGCGATCGACTTTTATGGCCGTTATCAGGCCGAGTCATCCCGCGCACCCTATGGCACCGAGCGGATGAAGTTTATCACGCCCGTCGGGGGCACCAGCGTCTCGTGTGACCCGATCTCTCTCCTACGGGGTGCTGGCGGGCATGTCACCGACAGCGATCCGGAACGACGCAAGGTACGTCAAAAAGAAACGCGTGACGTCGCGAT
>JBGSMH010000366.1:0-7312 GCA_041740275.1 Phycisphaerae bacterium | reverse complement strand
GTGGGTCATCGGCACATCCCGCAGGTCATGCATCAGTGCGGCCGCGCCAGGCCAGGTCAGCCCAGGCTTGATCCGATCGCATAGACGGGTGTCGAACCATGGGAGTCCGTCGTCGGCGTCATACCGACGATCATCAGCCAGTTGGTTCCACATCGCCTGCCACGGCAGACCCGAATCAGACGCCAATCGCAGGATCGCCTTGGTTGGTCGCGGCCTGACCTGGGCTGACTTGGGTACACCGACAAGGGTGTAGGGAAGGATCGGACTGTTACCGGTGAGGGTACCGTCGAGGGTACGGTTGCTCGTACCGTTGATCTGGTCGTCGATCAGTTGCTCAAGCTCGGTCACCGCCTGCATGAGTGACTTCTGCCAGGGCTTGATCGAAAGCGGGTCGGATAGGTCATGACTCTTGCGGGACAGGTCGCACACGACCGATTCGGCCCGCCAGAGGCATCGGCCATTGCGTGGGTCGATGGTGGGCATCAGCTCACGAACGAGCAGAAGGGTACGGCCATCTCGCATGTGCTGGCGACACAACAGCGTGCCGCGGAGCCGGCCGAAGGGGATCACGGGCGAATCGCTGGTATCCAGCGACCGCCAACGAAGCGCCGCAACCGAGACGGCTTTGGAGGCGCACAGGGGTACAAATAGACGCGTGTTCATGGGGATCTCCTCATCAGGAAAAAGGGGGAACAAAGAGTTAAGCCGCCACGTCCGGGCGCATCGCCAGGACGATCGTGCAGCACAGCCGGCGCAACCGGCGGGTAAAGCGAGAAAGGGACTTGGGCGAGAGGCCCATGTGGTAGAGCTGGTGTTGGAGTTCGGTCAATTCCTCCAGCACCACCTCGGCCACCTCTGGCTCACGTTGTTCGAGCTGAGCGAGCATGGGCATGGTGCCCACCCGATCAATCGCCTCATCCGCCGCCTGCAACCGATCCGCATTCACCCGCGGCGGCCGCTGCCTGCGTCGCCGGGGATGCGGGGAATCTGAAACCAATGACATGGGACCTCCAAAGGTTGTGCGCGGAGCGAAACCGCTCGCCACCGAGGACCGGGGCGATGACGTTGCTGCGTGCGAGATTCAGAGACGAAACACGAGCCGAGTTGGCTCACGGTAGACGTGCGATGTGACTACCCATCAATAGTGAATCTTTGAAGCCGTTCAGCTTCCTCATCACCTATCATGACGCGGCGGACGCACTTATTTAGGGCACCGACGGGCACCGTATTGGCCGCTGATGGGTATCGTACTCCTCACCTATTATGACGCGTTTCGCGGCATTATTTAGGGAATTAATTTCCTTGTTTGATGCGGCGAGCTTCGCAAATCTTGACACCCTGAACACTCCGGCCGTATCCCCGTTCTCCGATTCGATCCCGCCGCTAAGATCCCCATCGTGACCGTTCCGCCATCAAATTTAACTCGCGACTTGAAGCGTCTGAACATTCAATTCCCATATGCAGCGCGCCATCCAGCGGTTTAGTCCAATCGATCATATACGGCGTGCCGCAATTGGCGCGCACGCTCGAAAGCGACTGATGGCACGCCGCATACAATCCTATTCATTATGACGCGTTTCTGGCCAGAATTTAGGGCATTCGAGGCAGATTTTGGCCCCGGGACCGTATTCTTGCCAACAATCTCACCCTGTGATCGGCGTGTGATCGGTATGCACTACGTTCTGGTGATCGGGCGGCGACGCCTGAAACACAGTGCGTACGAAATCACTCACAGCCTCGCCGATACCAACCGTCGTGCCCAGTCACGACCATGGCGACGCGCCACGCGACGCGGACCGACATAAGCAGACATCCGATGTATGGTTCGCACGCTACTCCAAGCGACACCGCCTGGTGCGCGTCAAGAAGATGCCGAATGGCGTTCGTCCGCCGCGAAAGGTCCGAATCTATCGGCGGCGCGATCACACGCTGCTGCAATGGTGGGAACCGTCCACAAAACGCACGCACAGCCTGCGCGTCGAGGGCGACCTGCTCGACGCCCTGGCCAAAGCACGGGAGATTGACGAGCGGCTGACCAACTTCAAACGCTCGGGGCATTGCAGCCGTCGGCTGACTGTGCTGGCGCTAACTGAAAAGTACCTTGAAGATATCCGAAAGCGTACCGATGCCGGCCAACTCGCTGTTGCCAGCGATCGGCGGACGCGTAGCGCTCTTGGTCACTTTCAGACATTCGCTCAGGGACCGCCGATTTCTACGCGTTATGCCGTCGCTCACTCGGTCGATCGTGCATTCGTGCTCGAGTTTGAAGCGTGGCTTCGCCAGCGTCGAGTGTGCGCAAACGGACGAGGCGATTCGGCCAGCGGGCGGCTTATGGCCAGTGCTGATCTGGTAATCGATATCGTGCGAAGCATGTTCCATTGGGCGGCTGATCCGGAGCGGGGTAACCTGCTACCGGCGGGCTTTATCAACCCCTTCCGTCGGCACGGGCAACGCAGCCGCAAGGCCCAGCGTGATCCGCTGGGCGAGCCCGATGTCGACGTTGCCATGGCGGCTGAGTTCCTTAAGGCGTGCGATTCGTATCAGCTTCGGCTGTTCGCGCCGATCATCATGTGGGGGCTCAGGCCAACCGAAGCCATCTGGATGTTCCGCGAAAGCATGGACGGGACGTTTCTTCGCCACACCTGCATCGACGATCTGAACTATACGACCAAGGGGGTTCGGAATAAGTCGCTCCCACTGATCGAACCGCTATCTCAGTTGCTGGCGTCCGGTGCGAAAGAAGGGCTTGTGCTACGTCGCCGTGCAGTTGAGGAGGGTCGTGAACAACCCACGCTGGTCGGCCGGTCGCAGCAGGAACTGATTCAGGCATATCAAAAGCGATGCGGCGAACAATCTGCGACAACGGCGAACGATCGCCAGCGCGTGCGGGATCAAGTTTTGTATGACGCCGGCGCACTGACCTACAAGCGGATTCAAGGGGAGTTTATCCAGATCGCACAACAACTCAGTTGGCCGAGTTCAGCGACCTTGAAAGATTTTCGCCACCTTTGCCAGACCGCCCTGGACAACGGGGGTATGACCCGCGAAGAGCGGCAGTACCTTATGGGCCAATCCCTCGGTACTGCCGCCATCACGGCCTACATCCACATCAACAAGCTTCCGGAGCACTACACGCGGGCAGTTGAATCGGAGATGGCTCCGATTTTGCAGGTTCTGCGTGAGCGTCTGCGTTCGGAGACGGTGACTCTGCCATCCACCCATGCCGAAGGTTGATCGCATCGAACAACTGCCGACGCATCGTCTCAGGTCGCGTATGCGTATAGATGGCGGTCATTCCCAGCGACGGGGACATCGCGATGCTGCTGCCGTAACCAC
Source organism: Phycisphaerae bacterium (assembly GCA_041740275.1). Lineage (GTDB taxonomy): Bacteria > Planctomycetota > Phycisphaerae > Tepidisphaerales > Tepidisphaeraceae > BPJO01. The sequence goes on along the minus strand of JBGSMH010000366.1, from coordinate 3,976 downwards.
TGGTGCTGTGGCCCATGAGCCGATTGCGTACCAGCGGATCGACATTCGCGTCCTGCAACATCGTCGCAAAGCCGTGGCGAAGCACCTTCGGGGCGGTCTGGTGCGGCATGCCGATTAGACCGCAAACACGGATGAAGGCGTGACGCACATCATCTTCGTCGATGCTTCCGATATCTCGCCAAATGCGACGCTGGACAGCGAGGACCTCGTTTCGATCCAGCGGTTTACCAGCAAGTCGCTCGGCAGTCGCAACGCGTTGCGCCGATTCGCGTTCGAGCATCTCGAATGAGCAGGTCCGCAACGGTGGTTCGAATCCGCGGCCGCATCGCTTCTGTTCGAGTAGTGAACCGGTGCGACGGTCACCGACGTGTCGGCGTAGCTGATCGACCAGGAACGGGTGCAATGGGATGGCCCGCTCGCTCCGCGTCTTGATCTGCCAGCCGAGACGCTGCTTGTTGCGGATGCGGAGAACGGCCGCGTCGAAATCGACATCGTCCAGTAGCAGGTGACACAACTCGCCCGGCCGCATGCCGGTCAGCAGAAGCGTCAACAGGATCGGGTATTCCCACGCATCACACGTCTTCAGCATTGACCGTTCTTCAGTCACCGTCAGCAGCACGATCGGCTTGGCGTTCTCTATCGTGATCGACTCCAGCTCGATTGCCGAGAACGGGTTCTCGCTGTACGGCGGCAGATGACGGCGCTTAATTGCGTACCCAAATAGTGTCCGACACGCCTGCAGAATATACAGGATGCCCTTGTCCAGGAGCCGACGCTTGACCGAGTGCTTGTGGCCGTTGGGCGCGACCTCGATCGTCCGCAGCCAGCGCGCAAACGCCTCCGCCTCGCGCGGCCCCAGCTGTGACGCCTTCTGTACGTGCCGACATTCGGTCTCCAGGAACCGCACAAGGTGCAGCGTCGCGGTTCGGTATCGCTTGATCGTCTGGAGACTTGATCGCTTCACGCACTCATGATGATCCAGCCACTTGGTTCGAAGACCCTCGACCGAAACCGGTTCGAAACTCGTTGCGGCCGGGATGCCGGTTTCCAGTTGCAGGTTGACCTGGGACGCCAGTTGTCGCGCCGCTGTTTTGTCCGACGACGCCCGGACCTGCAGGCGACGCCCTTGCTCGAAATACCGTAGGTACCAGACTTGGCCGCGTTGGTACACCGTGACGCGACCGACACGAAAAGTCCCGCGCAAGCGGGCAGAAGTTGAGACTGACACAAAGGCCTCGCAGAGATCTCCTGCGCTACAAAGCGCTACAAACAGCGCTACAAATCGGCCGCTCCGGGGACATCCCAGAAATGTAAACGCCCGCTGTTCCTACACTTAGAACAGCGGGCGGTGTGTGTCAGCGGAGAGGACAGGATTCGAACCTGCGTTAGATTGCTCTAAACAGCATTTCCAGTGCTGCGCCTTCAACCACTCGGCCACCTCTCCAGATGGACGATTGGGATAATAGCAGGTTACGCCATCAGAGTGAATAGCCGTGGACAGGAGTGACCAAAGGCGATCGGAGGCAATTTTGGGACGAGCAAAAGCCTGCGACATGGGGATGTCGCAGGCTCATGGGGTATCTCCACTCCGGAAGACCCGTTTGTTGATTGGCTTATTTTGATCCGCCGGACGAGCCGGAGATCGATCCGCTATCGGAATCGGCAAAGGCCTGTTGTTTCTCGATTCCCTTCAGCCCATCGCTGGCGGAGGCACCGACGCCGGGGTTGTCGCCGAAGTTCAGGGCGTATTCCTCGGATTTGATATTCTTGCTGGTCAGGTAGCTGTTGACGGCGGCTTCGCGGTCGCGATAGGCGTTGTCTTTGGCGACCTTCAGATAGACCTGCATCATCCCGCGTTCGACACCGGCGAACATCAAGTCAAGCTTCTGTCGGCCTAGCGAGTTGAGCGCGGCACCGTCAAAGTGAGCGGGATACAACATCCCATCCTGTCGGGCGGCGTTGGCATGTTGCTGGTTGAAGAACGCGTTGACCGATCGTGGCTGTTCGTCGTCGATGAAGTGGTCATTGACCGACTTCATCGGCTTTTCGTCCTGTGCACACCCGGCGAGGCCGAGCAACAGCAAAAAGGCGACAGCAGTAAACAGGGGAAGTTTTGAGATATTGGTCTGCGTCATGGTAATACCCTCATAATCGGAACAATCGGTACGTCACTTCACTTCATCATTTCACTATTCATCAATCCGATAACCGTCGGTCCGGCCAGGACGATAAACGTCGCGGGGAAGATGAAGAGCACGAGTGGGAAACTCATTTTCACGCTGGCTTTGGCGGCCATTTCCTCGGCGATGTGCTGGCGCTTGATGCGGAGCGTTTCGGACTGGATTCTCAATGCGTCGGCGAGGCTGGTGCCGAAGCGCTCGGCCTGGACAAGCATGGCAACGAGTTGCTGAACCGCCGGGTTACCGGTGCGGATACCCATGTTTTTGAGCGCCTCGCTGCGGGAAAGCCCGATGCGGGTTTCCATGTGTGCGATGCCAAACTCACGGCTGACCGCCGGGTGGGAGATCGCCAGTTCTTCGCCGACCCGTTGCATGGAGGCGTCGGTGGTCAGTCCGGCTTCAACACAGACGACCATCAGATCCAGCGCATCGGGCAGGCCCAGTTGAAGGAGTTTCTGGTTTTCGTTGACTTTGCCGCGGAGCCACACAGTCGGTGTCAGGTACCCGACGATCCCGCCGAGGGCACCGAAGAGGACGAGGTAGCCGGTGATCAAGCCGACGACGATGCCCATGGACAGCCCGCCGATGAGGAGGATGAACTTAAAGCCGTTGACCGCGCGGATCGCCGAGGCGGAATAGACGCCCGCCATCGCCAGTTGCTTGCGCATGTCGGATTGCTTCTGTCGATCCTTGGGCATGAAAGGCGACGATGCCGCCTGCCCGATCTTGGCGGCCATGCCGCGCATGTCCATCGACGCATCTTTTTGTATCAGCGACGACTGTTCGGCCCGATCGTTACTCAGGCGATCCTGCAGACGCGCGCCCTTCTTTTCGCCGAAGAACCCGCACACAAAATACCCGATCGCGCCGACTGCCCCGGCGATGCTGAACACGAAGATGACTTGGTCAAACGTCATGATGATTTCCGTTTCTTGTCGTTACCTGCGTTCGATCAGACCTGCACGGTGGTGATCTTCCGGATCACATAAAGCCCGAGCAACTGCAAGCCCAGTGCCCCGCCAAGAAGGCACATGCCCAAAGAGTCTTCGAGCAGACGTCCGGCGTATTCCTTGTTGAGGCAATAGCTCAGCACAAACATCAGTGAGGGGAACGCCGCGAGGATATATCCGGTGAAACGCCCCTCGGCGGTCTTGGCTTTGACGTGCTGCTGCAGACGAACCCGGGCACGAATCATTCCGGTGATGTTATTGAGCACCTCGCTCAGATCGCCGCCGGTCTGGCGTTGAATCAACGCGGAGGTGACGAAGAAGGCGAAGTCAGTGGATTCCACTCGGATGGCGGCGGCGCGAAGGCAGTCTTCCAGTGAGGCACCCAGCGAGTGTTGCTCGAAGATGCGTCGAAACTCGCCGGAGATTGGCGCGGGCAGTTCGTCGCTCATCATCTGGAACGCGGTGGACATCGAGTGTCCGGCCCGCAAAGCGCGGCCGAGAAAGTCGAGGGCGTCGGGAAGCTGATCGTTCAGCATCCGCTGACGCTTGTTGCGCTTGTTCATGAGGATCAGGAACGGCATCGCCCCGCCGAGCGCGCCACCGACCAGAGAGACGATCACGCCGGTGGTAATCAGAAAGACGACGAACATCGCACCAAACCCGGACGCCGCGACGATGTAGAGAAACTTCTGCAGCGTCATGTTCGGCGCAGATTGCAGTAGCGTCCGATTGATCTGGTGCATGATCTCGAACTGACCCAGCGCCCCGTGGACATCATCAAGACCGGTTCGCCGACGGATCGTCTTGGCCAGATCGCTTTGCACCTGGCTTTCGATGCCCCCGCCA
>JBGSMH010000365.1:0-11415 GCA_041740275.1 Phycisphaerae bacterium | reverse complement strand
ATGTCGAAGTCGCCCCCGGTACCACCATTATCCAGCTCTTTGAACAGCACCTGCCCGGACGCAAGGCCGAAGACTACCTGATCCGCGTCGATCGCCAACCGGTATCGCGTGATCATGTGCTGGTCGAAGGCAACCGCGTCTCGATCACGCCGACCAAGATCGCCGGTGCACGTACCCGGGCGTTCACCCGCCCGTTCACCCGTGCGTTCCCCGTGGCGTAACGGACGCGCGTCCATCGTACCGTTTGAATCATGCTGCGTGCTGCGTGGGAACCCTCTCACGCGGCACGCGGCACTTGCTCAAGCGGCCTTTACACGGAGATCCCATGTCCATACACAAGAAGTCGCCGCTGGCCCGGCTGGCACTCAACCTGGCCGGTCGGGAACTGATGCCCCAGCGGCAGGACCAGCCGATGCTGATCGACCGGATCAGGTACCCCATGCGTCAGGTACAGTCGGTCCTGCGGCGGATGCACCTGGCGGAGTGTCATGGCCTGTTGCAGGCCCATCACAGCCTGGTCCATGCTGCATTGCCAACCGTCGTCTATCAACTCCGTGCCGCGCTGGACCAGCTGTATCAGCACCTGTCTCGTCCGAGCGACTCCCAACCCATCACCGCTGGCAGTGTGCTGGCCGAACTGAAGGCGATGGAGGAGGAGTTCGAGGACGGGATGTCGATCGCGACCGATCTATCGACCCTCAGTGTCACCACCGACCCGATCGTGCTGGAAGATATCGAACTGGGCCGGTTCCGCATCGACCTGTCGCTGGTAAACCTCCGCCGGGGGTATACGGACATCTCCACACTGATTCAGGTCGAAGCCCTCGACCCCAACTCGGCCAGCAGTGATGAATCGATCACCCACCCGCATGTGCGGGAGTCGACCCCGTGCCTGGGCGATGCACTGGTGCCGATCCGGCTGGCGCTGCGACAAGGCCGGTTCCTGGATGCCTTCCAGATGGCGATCGCGGTCTTACAGACCTACAACGACGGAAGCGCGTATGTATCGCTGGATACCTGGTACGGCGTGGACTGCGACGCCTGCGGCCAGACCGCCAATCCCGACGACACCCATACCTGTGACCACTGTGGTGATCGTCTGTGTGATGCCTGCAGCTACACCTGCGACGCATGCGGCGTCGCCCTGTGCAGCGCGTGCACCAACGAGACCCACGACCATGACACCCTTTGCCGCAACTGTAGGGGAACGTGCTCGGGGTGCGATCGCACGTTCCGGAGCACGGACCTGGAGTCCGGCCTTTGCCCCGACTGCCTCGAACAACAGGAGAACCAAGATGAACAAGACACCCCCGACCATAGCGACGACGCCGCCCCGGCGTATCCCGATCCGGGATTCGTCCCCAGCCCAAGCCTTGCCCAAATCCCCGACATCGCCGCCTGAGAAGTCGCCCGGCAAGTCGCCCGACAAGTCACCCGGCACCCGCCAACCCCAACGCATCGCGGAACTCGGCGCCCGCACCTCACGCCACACATCGGTGATCCTTTCCCCGCTGGCGTACCTGGAACTGCTTTTTCACTGTCATCATGGCGAAACCGAGATCGCCGCGATGGGCATCTCGGCCGAGGATGATCCCCTGTATGTCGAGCGGATCGAACTGGTGAAGCAGTCTGCCAGTGCCTGCTTTGTGGAGATGGACGATGAAGCGGTGGCCGATCACATCGATAACTGTGCCCAAATGGGTATCCCACCGGCCCGGTGCGGGCGGATCTGGATGCATACCCACCCCGGCAGTAGCGCCGAACCCTCCATGACCGACGAACAGACCTTTCACCGTGCCTTTGGCGGGTGCGACTGGTCGGTGATGTTCATTCTGGCCCGCGGCGGGGCGATATACGCCCGCTTGCAGTTTGGAGCCTTGGCGGGCGTACAGGTAAAGATCCCGGTGACCGTCGATTGGTCGGCATGGCCGACGATCGCGACGACACTGCTCGATCCGGATCTCACGCAGCAGTGGCAGATGCGTCACAGCCAATGCGTACGACTTGAACCGACACACATCACCCGCGGGATGGTCTTTGACTACGACGCGCTGGATGAGCGTGCCTGGCGCGTGGCCATGGCCGAACTCGATGGCGAGTATGACCTGACAGGGGAGATGATCGCAGATAGTGAATCGGAGGAGGTCAACCATGTCGATCCCTGACCGCGCCATCCGTCAGCGGGACTTGGTTCCGCCCAAGATGCTGGAACAGTATCACTGCCTGGTCATCGGGATCGGGGCGATCGGAAGACAGGTGAGCATCCAATTGGCCGCCATGGGCGCATCGGTGCTGGAACTCTTCGACGGCGACACGGTCGGAATCGAGAACCTGGCCGCCCAGGGGTTCCGGGAAAGCGACCTGAACCGGTGGAAGGTCGCAGCCACCGCAGAGGTCTGCCAATCCCTCAACAGCGCGACCCTTCTCCGCACCAACCCCCGGCGGTTTACCAAGCACACGCTGGCGGCGATCGAGTGGGATCGGCCCAAACTGGCCGTCTTTGCCTGTGTCGACTCGATGCTGAGTCGCTCGATTGTGTGGGAAAGCTGCCGCGCCAAGGCGTCCTTCTTCACCGATGGCCGGATGGCGGGTGAATCCCTCCGTATCCTGGCCACTTCCGATCCGGCCATCGACCCCTATTACATCTCAACCCTCTTTGACGATACCCAGGCCCATCCGGCCCTCTGCACCGGTCGCAGCACCCTGTATGCCGCCAGCATCGCAGCCGGGCTGATGATCAGCCGCTTTGCGATGCACCTGCGCGGGATACCCGTGCCGAGGGACTCGCTCTTGAATCTCGTCGCCGACGAGATCGTCTCATCGTAATTCAATGGTTCGCGGTTCGGTGAGTCGTGACAAACCTGAACATCGCACGCACCCCAACTACCCCAACAACCGCGAACCCCCATCACGTCCAACCCCAAAAGGTCTTTATGCACTTCGTATTCATGATTCTTCTTATTCTGTTCCTTCTTTTGGTGATGTCCTCCTGCGTCGACCAGACCCTGGCTCGGGGGATCTGGTGATCCGCAGGTTTATCGTTCGATTCGTCGTTCTGTCCGTTGTTTTGTCAGCAGTGGCGGGCCTGTCGACCCTCCTTCTCGACCAGGCTCGCCGCTGGTTGACCCCGCCGGCGCCTTCGGTGGTCATCGTCGATCGGCTGCGGCAGACCCGCGAGTTGATCGGCACGATCGTGGAAGTCGCTGAGCCGAGGACGACCATCAAGGCGGGCAAGCTCGGCGGCATCGAAGTCACGCTGCTGCTTCGGGGCCAAGCCCATCTGGGCGTGGATCTATCGCAGATGACAGTCGAGTCGGTCGATGAGACCATGCACACGATTGTCATCTTACTGCCTCCCCCGAGCGTTCGCGTGGCGAAGGTCGACCCGCAGCAGACGCTATTCCTGCGCCACCAGCGTTATGGGCTGTGGGTGCTTTGTTCGGTCGAGAAGGTCGATCGCGAGATCGTCGCAAACGCACTGACCGAGGCACAGGCTGTCGTCCACACTGCCGGTGCCGCTGCCCAACACCAACCCGCTGCCCGGCGCTCGATCGAACAAGCGCTCAGCGACATCACCGCCCAGGCCGGATGGACCATCCGTGTCCGCTGGCAAACCCCATCACCGTAAAGGTCAAAATGACACAAACCAATACCACTCAACCAAACACACAATCAGGCACACAACCCACTCCGCAACGCTTCCCCCTCGGCCAACTCGTCGCCACCCCCGGCGCGCTGGCCGCCTTGGAACGCACCGGCCAACAGCCGTCTGAGTTCCTGACGCGCCACGCCACCGGCGATTGGGGCGATCTCGACGCCGACGATAAATCCACCAACGACCATGCCGTCGATCACGGCGAACGAATCCTCAGCGCCTACAGCCTTGCCGATGGTACGAAGATCTGGGTCATCACTGAGGCTGATAGGCGGGTTACCACCGTGCTAATGCCGGAGGATTACTAGATCCGAGTCAATCGTCCAGTGGCAGCGGCAGATGCGACCCACAAAGACCTCCGATGTCTTCGAACAGCTTGATCTGGGAAGAGGGTAGCCCCACAAGCTTGTAGCCCTCCGCTGACCGATCGAATCGAATCATCTTATAAAAATCCATCGGAAGCCATTCGGACAGTCGGCTCTTCCATGTATTGATCGTGTGGCTATCCACACCGGGGAACCGACTCGGGCGGTAGAAATCGTTTCGTAGATGTGCTTTGACGAGCGTCGCCAAAAATGTCCATGGCTTTGTCGGCTGAGACGGTGGTACTTTCACCCGTTCTCTGTCCCAGTAGAGCGCGTGCACTCCGGGCGAATCCACTATCACAAGCCGGTGTATGTCAATGGCATCTTCGATTGCGGGATAAACATCGGTCTCTTTGATTCCCAATGACTGACCTTTACTGACGAGATAGTGCGAGACTGGATCTACAGGTGCAAGGGTTTGACGAAGTGTTCGACACTCCATTTCCAGCAGTTGCTGTGTCGCCACCGCGATTTCAAGCACGGCCCGGGGATACCAAATGGGGCGAGCGCAGACCAGCAGTGTCGGGGCATACCGATACATCTCGAACGCAGCCGTTCTGTCACGTCCTCCCAAACGCGATTTTTCGCGGGGGGTCAACATGTGGTCCCATACCTTCTCGAAGACGGTAATTGGTGCGCAGACGTGCTCGTTAAGGTCTCGTAGTCGATCACGAACCGATTCGTCGACAGGCGACGTTGGGTCGGCTAGCTGGACGTCGCTGGGCGCGAGCCAAAGTTTTTCCCGGATGAAAGCATCGAACGCTTTCGCCGAGTTATTGTTGGGCCACGATTTCATGGCGAAGACTCCATTGAGATAACACCTCTATCGTCCGCGAAAACAGCCCAAGACGTCAATAGGCTTCGCGCCGTCTCAGCCGGGAGTCGGCACCACCGGCGACTATGCGTTTTCACAAATTTCCAATTTTCCTTGCAGGAATCTCAAGGCGTGATCGGCGCGTGATCGAAGGCGGCTATTTTTCATTTCGCCCCCAACTAAGGAGTTCACATGGGCATGTTCAACAAATTGATGACGCCACGATCCGGCAACACGTTCAGGGTACTCATCGCCACGCGCATCAGCGGAGGACCGAATCAGAAAATTCAGTCGAACGTCGACCAGCGGGCCAACTGCGTCGAACTCGCCAAGGCGCTGACGACAGCCAAAGAGTTCGATTTTCGAACGATTGACTGCGTCGGCAAAGGCGAAGCGATCGAGCGAGAAGAGATCGGTGCGGTCGCACGAGAACTCCGCACCAGGCGTTACGACATTTTTTTGGCCGAGGATTTGGGCAGACTTGCACGCGACGTCGTCGCGAAGTTCCTTTTCGGGATCGCGGCCGACTATGGGACGAGAGCGATTTCGATCAACGACGCTGTTGACACGTGGGACGTGAACTGGGAGGAGAAATCTCTGGAAGCCTGCGCTGATCACGTCGGCCACAACCGCCATATTTCACGCAGGATTAAGCAAAAAACCCTCAATCGTTTTCGCTCCCGGAGCGAACTGTTCCAACAGCCGATTCCTGGTTACGAACGCCTGCGGATAGATGGCCGATGCGATATGCGAAGACTCGACGAATGGGCGTCGGTCATCCGCGAGGGTGCCGCGATGCTACTGCAGACCGTCGACCAAGATCCGAAAGAAGGTCGACAATGAACCAGTACAAGCATACCTATGAAGAGGTCGCCAATCGTTTTAACGAGGCAGGACTTCCCAGACGCCTTGGGGGCCCGTGGACCGGAACCAATGTCGCTCAATTTTACAAAAATTCGCTCCTGTTCGGACGCCCTTTTCGCAACGACAAGATTACTGTAAAAAATTACGAAACAGGTCGTAGGCGATCTGTAAAAAATCCTGAGGGTCGAATCGAAATCGACCGACCTGATTTGGCTTTCCTTGACCCGGCCATCGAGCCGCTACTCAGGGCACGGTTTGAACACTATAGCAGAATCTTCCGGCGCGCCCGCGACGTTGGCGATCCGCTGCAGGGCGTTGCCCGCAACCGCTCGCGTTTTCCGGGTCGTTGTCTACGCTGCTGGTACTGTGGGCGAGAATATGTCTGGGGCGGGAATGGGCAGCGACATCAACTAATGTGCGGCGGGTCGCTGCGTTATTTGTGTTGGAACTCCGTGGGCGTCGATGGGGTTGCCATCTCTACTGCAGTGACAACCGCTATCGCCGACGCCATCGAGAAAATTCCCCTACTGGAATCGCAATTGGCCGACATGATCGATCAAGCGCTCCGCCAAAACGATGGAGGCGCCAAGAAGGCGGACGCACTTAGAGAGCGGTTGGCTGAAATCGAAACTTATCAGCAAAATCTCGCTGCCGCCATTGCCCGCCGTTCTGATTTTGACAGTTTGTTGATCCAAATGGACGACCTCCAAACCGAATTCAGGCGAGTCGAAAGCGAACTGGCCGAAGTCAAACGTTCGGCCGAGGTGCCATTGCTTCCCCAAAATTCCGCCGAGATCCTGGCGTCGTTTCGAGAGGTGTTACGGCAGGATCTGCGTTCATATGATCTTGGGGCATTGTTGCGACCGATGGTCGTGTCGATGGACACGCACCTTATACGACCCTTGGATTCGACGAAGCCATTTCCTCGGACGCAAGTAGTCCTAGATCTCTTGGCTGGCTGGCCCGACTTGGCGTCCGTGCCGATAGCATCGGACGCATTTTCCATCACGCTGACTGTTGATCGACAGTCGTCAATTCCGCAGCGGTGCCACGTTCGGGAACGTGCGTCCCAGCTCACCGCAGAAGGTGTGAAGCAACGTGACATTGCCACCCAACTCGGAGTACACCAGGTCGACATCACCAGGGCTTGCCGACTCACTAAGATGATGGCAGAGCTTGGTCTGGACACACCCTTCGTGCCTGTGATGTCGCCTGAGGAACTGAGCACGAAACACCGCCGGCAGAATCACCGCCGTTACCGATTCGAGCCGCTCGGGGGCTATGAGCCGAGACCGCTGTAGACCTTATGTCCGCGTCAATTTTTCTTCACACCCCGGTCGCCGTGCGACCGGGGTGTTTCCATTTCTGGAGACCAAATGACTCGCAAAGCATCACCTGCTCGACCACCCTTGCCAGTGCCCGAGGGATCGTCACTGTATGACCTATTGAAGTACCTCTGTCGACGCATAGTCGACCAGCGAAGCCGTGGCCGACATGTGCCCAACGCCCGTGGCCTTAGCGTGGCGCGTGGCCGAGGACACCGACCGAACAAACCCGGGGCGGCAAAGCTGCCGCCCCTTTTTTTACATATTGGCGATACCCTACTCCGACTTAAGCGGTTAAACTTGGAAAAGTCGCAAGTGGGCGACAGCACGGGGATCGATTACTGCAGGGATTTTCTGATGGCATTCACGTCACTACTAGTGGGGCTGAAGAAGATGCTTGGGGTCGGAGGCAGCAAGAACTACCCGTCCTTATCGCCGCATGCGCGTCGAACCGATATCAAATCCACCATTGATAATGAGCCGGCGATAGTTAAGGAGAAATCGTATACGAGGCCGCCTTCCACCGCGCCCACGACGCGCGTCACTGGCGTGTCCACCTCAGCGTTTGAGGGCGGTAAGCGTGCTGGCTCAACGAGCGACATTTCTCATGCACCGAAAGGCGAACTGGACGGTTTGACGTGGTTTGGCCTTTGCTCGCTACGTGTCGCGGGGGCCGATATCGAACTTCAGGATCCTATTGCGTACTTCCATTACGGCGATTTGCCACCGTCGATTGCAGAACCGGCAGCCGTCGATCTGGCGTTGTCGATCGCTTCGAGGTCCTCGACGGTCGTTGATGACCCGCCTTTGCCATATTGGCCCAAATACCAACAGCTTACGCCATCGCAGCGACGATTGTATTTGGACTGGCTTGCGCGCGGGCGAAGAGACATACCTACGCAGGTTGGGTATTTATTCCTGTTTCTGTACGGACTTGAGCGACGAGCCCTTTTGGAACGCCGCGATATCAAGCTCGTATTCAAAGAGGTGCTCCGACTTCGGCAGGTTTACGAACGCTGCGGTCAGAAGGTCAGCTCAAGCTTCGAGGGATACACTGCGTCATTGCTCTGGTATCTACTGTTGCGCGAGCCCGAAGTATTTGAGGAACGGCACTTTGATTTGCTTATCCAGATGGTCCCGCTTGATGACAGCGAGCGACTCGCATTGGCATTGTCGTGGCTCGTCCGCGGGGCCAGACCGCTACCTGCGGCAATCGCGTTTCGAATCGCCGAGCAGTTGCCGCGGTCACAACGCAGTGTCGTCGCGAAGCGCGTGGGTGATCAACTGCGCGATCTGTTTTTCAAACGATTCACAGAACAGTTCCCGGACGGGCTCCTGCTCAAGTCATCCAAGCGGGACCGAAAGTACTTCTATCGCCCAGCCAACGCCACGCTGGAGTCGTGCGAGATTAGCGCGCCGAATCCTGCTGGGATCATGTCGCAGTTCAACACGCTGGCGGATCTGTGGAACGAGTGCATCACCAGCCTTAAGAGGCTCAGTACCTTGGTTGCGGGCAATACCGCTGGCGACCCGATGAGCGTGGAAACTTGGAAGGCGATGCCTGAAGACTTGCGTCGTGACATCGATCATCCGCTTACCGACGCATTCGCATCGTTCATCCGCGAGAAAACCGGCGATTCTGCAAACACGTTTGTGCCCGCTCGATCATTGGCCACGCTCGTCGGTCTCGCACCCGAAGCGAAGCTCACGCTGGCGGCATGTCGTCGCGTATCTGAGTGTGTTGCGGAAGTGGGCTACTGCATGGAGCCCGATCCGTGTGCGCTGAGCCGTGCCTTGGACGACGATGAAAAGATTGTGCTGTTCCTGAATCTGGGTGACGGTTGCGCTGAGCCAAAGCGGTATCTGGCAGCTTCGGTGTTGCTGGAAGTTGGCCTTACGCTCGCTCACGTAGATGGTTCGGCCGAAGATGGTGAACTTGCGATGCTTACCCAGCATCTCGATTCGGTGTTCGAGTTAAACGAACATGAAAAGAGACGACTGTCGAACCTGCGCGCGCTGCGAGCCGCCTATCCACAGGACCTCAGTGAGTTGACGCGTCCACTCAAGAAACTGCCAAGTGGCGAGCGTGCACAGGTTGCTCGATTCGCGGTGGCCTTGGTCGCGTCAGATGGTCTGGTCACCAAGGATGAGCAGAAGGCAGTCCGCAAGCTGTACGCCGCGTTGGGCTTTGATCGATTGGAAGCGGACCGTGCCTTGGCTGAACTATTGCCGAACGCGCCCGACTCGGATGAACCGGTGACAGTGCAGGGTGCCGTCGAAGGAAAGCCGGGTGAGGCAATTCCGCAAGGTACGCCGGTCCCGCCGAAGCCAATGCTGGATCGCGAGGCGATCGCTGCGATTCTGAAAGAGACCCATGAGGTGTCGCGGATGCTGGCTGACGCGATGAGCGTCGAGGACCAGCCGACCGATCCATTGGTCGCAGTCTCGATAAGCTCGCTCGTGGTGCCACAGGTCATCGCAGCGGCACCAGGGGAGGCATCTGATAGTGACGTTCCCGCGAGGTATGCAGCGTTTTACCAAGCTGTGATTACGCGAGGCGTCTGGACACGCACCGATTTAGCCGATCTCGCTAAGCGGCACGACTTAATGCTCTCCGGAGCATTGGAGGCGATCAATGAGTGGGCTACGGAGAAGCACGGCGGACCGCTACTTTACGAAGAGAGTGAACAGATCTCGTTGGAAACTGCTTATTTGAACTGACAAAGAAGATGAAGGAGTAGCTGCAAATGGCAAGTGTACGCATTCTTGATCGTGAACGGGCTGCGATTCTCGGTTCGTTGTCCGTGGGTGTCGTTCCGCGAATCGGGTTGCACCACATCCAGGTTGGGCGAAAGCAGGAAGTTTCGGCAATGCTTCAGGATTTGAAACGGATCGAAGATGGCTCTGCGTCGGTGAGATTTGTTGTGGGACGGTTCGGCGCGGGAAAGAGCTTTTTCCTGAATGTCATTCAAGCGGTTGCGCTGGAGCGGAAATTTGTAGTTGCCAAGGCAGACATCACCACCGACCGAAGAATGCAGGCCACAGGCGGCCAGGCGCAAGCGCTGTACGCTGAGTTGATGAAGAATCTCGCCACACGCTCAAAGCCCGATGGAGGCGCGCTGGCGAACCTGGTCGAGCGATGGGTGGGCGACATTGCGCATGAGGTGAAAAGCGCTGGCGGCACGGATGCGGACGTAGAGAAAAATCTTGCTGACCAGTGTAAGCCGCTCCAAGACCTCGTAGCCGGATACGACTTCGTGACAGTACTGCAGCGCTACTATCGCGGTCATCTTGACGGTGACGCCGCCTCTCAGACGGCGGCCATCCGCTGGCTGCGGGCCGAGTACCCCACGAAAACAGAGGCGCGACAGGATCTCGGCGTTCGCACGATTATCGATGATAACTCGGTATACGACTACCTTAAATTGTTCGCGAGATTCGTCACAATCGCTGGTTACGCGGGCTTGTTGGTCTGTCTGGATGAATTGGTCGTGTTGTCGCATCGGCTCAACAATCGCGTGGCAAGGAACAATAACTACGAAGCAATCTTGAGGATTGTGAATGACTGCATGCAAGGCGATGTCCGAAACCTGGGCTTTGTATTCGCCGCCACAGATGACTGCATGAGCGACAAGCGACGCGGGCTATTCAGCTATGAAGCGCTTGCTAGCCGATTAGCGAGTAACCGATTTGCTCAAGGGGGTTTAGTCGATTTGTCCGGGCCGGTGCTTACCCTCGCGAACCTGACACCCGAGGATCTCTACGTCCTTTTGCACAACCTTCGCCGTGTGCATGCGAAAGGTGATGCAACGAAGCAGTTTCTTCCCGACGACGGTATCGAAACGTACCTCCACAGCTGTGCTCAACGCATGGGTGCTGCATACTATCAGACGCCACGAGAGGCGATAAAGGACTTTATCGGTCTTCTAAACGTGCTCGAACAGAATCCCTCAACCGACTGGAAATTGCTGATTGGCGAGATCAAGACTGTCAATGTTCAAAAGGCTGATCCGGCAGAAGAAGACGCAGCCGAAGCGGCCGACGACGACCTCACATCATTTAAGCTATAAACGCCCATGGCCGAATCATCCGCATTTGATCTGCTGCATGAGGGGTTGCGCCGCCAGCTCTGGAAGATGGGCTGGCCCGAGTTGCGGCCTCTCCAGATCGATGCGATTCGCCACATTCTGACATCAAATGGGCATGCGGTACTAAGCGCCGCAACGGCGGCCGGTAAGACGGAAGCGGCATTTCTTCCGGTGTTGTCGTCTATCGCCGACAGTCCAGCCGGGTCGGTGCGTGCAATGTACGTTGGGCCACTTAAGGCCTTGATCAATGATCAGTTCATGCGGCTGGAGGACCTTTGCACGCACATGGATATGCCGGTGCATC
>JBGSMH010000364.1:0-9617 GCA_041740275.1 Phycisphaerae bacterium | reverse complement strand
TGCCCTCGGCATGGATCAGGAGGTAATCGGTGACGTCCCCGAAGTTGTCCAGATAAGCGTCGACCAACCCCTTGTAGCGTTTGAGAAACACGTCATCCGTGAACGACTTGAACGTGATATCCTTCGGGGCTTTGATCTCCTCGTGAAAGAACGGCCCGGCCAGATCCTGGCTGACGCGAAAGCCGAAGTTGTGCTTTCTGAGGACCTGATACCAGTCCGTTTTTTTGCTCCAGAGGAACTTGCCGGGCTGAGGCTCGACTTCGTTCCAGAAATCCGCCGGGAGTTGCACCACGTCCGCGCCCAGTTCATCGGCCTTCTTGAAGACCCTAAGCCATTCGGCCTCATCGCTTTGATAGTTCCTCGGCACGGCACCGACGCCGATTCTTACTTTGGATGGCGCCTCAACATTTTCGTCCATCCCCGCGCTCACCGACAGCAACAACAACGAGACGGCCAAGGATCGAATCATGGTTGTCCAGAAAGGTGATTGGCTATAGCGATTAGCGGATCGGGTCGGCATTAAGCGTCCTTAGTTCTTACTGAGTCTTTTTCAGCGTTGCACGGGCGGGGAGTGTAACACAAGGCATGAGGAGACGTTTCCTGTAACACGTCGATGCTCAGGCCGTGATTGGCAAGGCATACTACGGCCTCAGGCGATAAACATGTTCGGCTAGCACATCGAACGTATCCTCGAACGACCTCACCCCCAGCCCGATCGCCAACACGCCCACGACGACCGATCCCGCCACGCAGGTGATCCACAGCCATTTGCGGAGTCGACGCATCCGCGCAATATATAGACGTGTCATCTCGGCGGGCAACTCGTCCGATTGCCACACCGGCCATGCCCCAATCAAACGTGGTGTCTTCTCATTCCCCGGATGATCCCGTCCCCGGTGAGGCGGTGAATGGTGTGCCGCACTCTGGGCAGCGGGATTCGCTGGCGCGGAGGTCATAGCCACAGACGCGGCACAATCCTTCCCGCTCGATCCGCAGTCTTTTCCGTCGCCTTCGCCACGCGATCACCGGCGCGGGCAGGCAGAGCAGGAGGATGAACCAATACGGTATGCGGATGAAGACATACGGCATTGGTGGACTGCCTGGCGGGCCATTTGTGACGGTGTAATAATGCCATGTGAAGCCCCAAGTTGAGTGCGGGTGAAACAGTCCATCCCATCCCCTTCGGCTCACGCCGCCGTCCCATGTCTTTGGACGATTCCGGGCCCAATCTTGGTCTGGTGGGTGAGTCAGGATAAGCGACATACTCCCTTGACCACTTTGCGCGATCCACTGTGGTGTTTGAACATAGTCGTCGATGGCGAATCGCAGCCACCAGTTACCCAAATAAGACGCCACCCCGAGCCCGATGGCCAACACCCCCACGACGACCGATCCCGCCACGCAGGTGATCCATAGCCATTTGCGGAGTCGTCGCATCCGCACAATATATAGATGCGTCGTCCCGGCGGGCAAACCGTCGTCCAGCGACGGTCCCGGTGGGTTGCAGCACGAAGGGAGAAGACGATAATTGCGAGACAATCGATCGTCGCGCATCCATTACACGTCGCGTCTGGCCCAAACATCATTCTGAAAGATCGCTAGCTCCGCCAGAAGATCTCAACGACGCAGGTAAACTTCCCGGCCCCTGATACGCGGGGGACAATCTCGATACTTCGGGTGGGATTCTGATCGAGAACAGCGCCAATGAATCTTGCCTCGGGATCGGTCGATGCATACCACTCGTCGAGTTTCGGCACAGGGATCGCAATCTGTGCGGCCACCGTTTCGGCCATGGCTTTGGTTGCGTCTTTGTCTTCGAGAAACGTGATCAGGTGAACGGAGTCAACTTTCCCTCCGCTCCGCGAAAATGTGACCTCATCGACGGCGTACTGAAAGGCGTAACCATCAAGTTTGAGCGTCGTGGTAGCGCCTTTTGGGCTGATGGCTTTGACGATCCCAGGCTCGCGTTGAAACACCTTGTCCGCATCGCGGTCGCTGGAAAAATCCCAAACGTACGACACGTGGTTTCGGATAATCAGTGTAATCGCCAGCACGACGATACAAACGCCGCAGGAAATCGCGATCCACTTCATGGGTAACCCTTGAAGCGGCACTGCTACTTCTCGTCCGTCGTCGATTCGACCTGCACATCTTTGAACATCACCGGGTTGTCGCTGACGCGGACGGGGTGGCCGCTGGTGGTGGTGACGTTTTTGAGGCTCACGCGGCGGGTGATGATGTAGGGGAACGCCTGGACGTATTTGTCATCGGTGAACTCGGGATTGAAGTTGGCGAAGATCGCCGGGCCTTTGTAGCTGGCGGGGAGATGGGCGTCTTCGATTCGCAGGTTGTCGATGGTGATCCGCTCGGGCATGTAGCAGGTGTAGCCAAAGTCGTGCTGGCCGGAGTTGTTGCCGGCGATTAGGTTGAGGTCGGAGCGTTTGACTTTGGGGGCATAGACAGAGTTGCGGATGATCAACTCGCCTTCCCACGTGCTGCCATAGTCGCTGCGGAGCGCGATGAGTTGGCCGGCGTGGACGGTGGAGTTTTCCAGCAGGAACGTCCCGCGTCCGATCAGCAGGATGCCCATGTGGCCGAGCGTGGAGTTGCGGATGGTGGCGTTATAGACGCCTTGATGTGCGTCGAACCGCGACAATATGCAGCGGTCGTAGCTGAGATTCTTGGAGTAGTTCGACCCCATGATGCCCCAGAAACGATTGTCGTTGATGTCGTTGGTCTGGGTGCAGTTGATCATGGAGACGTTCACGGCACGATTGAGCGTGAAGGCGTAGGAGCCCATGGAAACAGGCTTGCCCGCGCTGCCGATGGTTTGGCGGGTTTTTCGGGCGGTGAAGACGGTGTTTTGGACGGTGACGTTGGCGCAGTCGCCGATGGAGAGAAACCCGGCGTAGGGCGCACCCTGTTCGCCTTCGCCGGTGACCAGGTGGGTGAGGCCGTCGATGATGACATTCGACCTGCGAACCGCGATGCCGCGCGAATAGTAGGTGTATTTAGACTCAGCCCCGTTGGCGATGGTGGTGAAGACCCCGCCTTTGATCGTCAGCGGCTTGTCGTCAACCGGATGGACGACCAGATCGGTGATCTGGTCAAAATCCCAGAGGATCGGCGTGTTGGGATCGACCTTCCCGTCCTTGTCGACCAGGAACACGTCCGTCTGCGCGGTGCCGTTGTTCTGGTTGAGGCCGAAGCGGATGTAGCGTTTGACGTTCTTGTCGGTAACGATGACTACGCCGCCTTTGGGAAGCGCCAGATCGATCTTGGGCTGGTTCTTTCTCAGGCTGGTGATGTTTTTGGGCTTGATCGGCTCGAGGAGAGATCGAACCTGAAAAACCTGAGCGGTGCGGTCTTCGACGGCGGTATCGTCGATGATGAACTTGGCCTGGCCGAAGTCGGTGTCGGTTTGGATGATCGCGGTCTTGTCCTGCCCGCCGATGTAGTAGGTCGCGGCGTCGTCGGCTCGGACGGGCAGATTGTTCACGTTAGCGTGGGCGTGGGCCTTGATGATGGCGTCGATGTCGTCGGTCTTGCCGTCGCCTTTGGCGCCGAAGTCTTGGTAGCGAACGATGCTCATGGGGGTTGTACCTTTGTCGGGTTGGGGTTCGGCGGCGATCGCCAGCGGAATGTGGGACGAGAGGATGACCAGCAGCAACGCACGCAGGGATGTCAACCGATTTATCATCGCGCCAATCAGATTAGCGGATTGTGATCGGTAAGCAACGTTTTCACCGCCGCGCGGATAACTGGGCGAGGAACCGCGACATCAGGTCATGCCCGGCATCGATGATTTGTCCGTTGCGGGCCTGGGTTTCGGAATAGGCGGTCGCGCCGGTGGCGGTCAGTCCGGTTCCGCACATCGCGTAAAGCGTGGGGGCGTAGCCGTGCTTGCGGGTGGCGATGTTGGTCGGGTGATCCGGAAGCACCAGCAGACGCCACTGCGGATAGGTCTTCAGCTTTTGCAGAACCGGCCCGACGACGTGCAGGTCGATCGCCTCGATCGCCGACCGCTTGGTCTTCCAGTCGGCCTGATGCGACGCCTCGTCCGGCGACTCGATATGCGACACGACGATATCAAAACGATCGATCGCATCGCAGGTGGCGTCGCCTTGGCCGACGTAATTGGTGTCGTGAAAGCTGGTCATGCCGTCGACGGCGAGATTGGTCCATCCCAGCAGATTCGCCAGCCCGCGCAACAGGTCGACGCCGGTGATCATCGCGCCACGCTTGATGCCGAATCGCTCGACAAAGCTGGGCATGGCAGGGGGGTGGCCCTGGCCCCAGAGCCAGACCTGGGTGGCCGGGTTTTCGCCTCGAGAGACGCGGGTTTTGTTGACTTCGTGGACGTCAAACATCCGCTGCGACTGGGTGATGATGCTCTTGAGCAGTGCCGCTCCTTTGCCCGTGGGCAGATACGCCTCAGCCACTTCATCCAAAATCTCGTGCGGCGGGCGCGTTTTGACATCAAACGAATCCATGCTCCCGCGATAGATCATCAGATTGCGATAGGACACGCCGGTATGAAACTCCAACTTCGGCACCTGCACGGCACGCGACAGGTCGCGGATCATGATCTGCGCCTCTTCGTCGCTGATTCCCCCGGCGGAATGGTCTTTCATGATCCCGTCGATGACGGTGACCAGATTGCAGCGAAAGACCCAGTCGGTGGGCTTGAGCGGGATATTCTGCGCCGCCGCCTCGAGCGGGGCGCGTCCGGTGTGGTATTTTGCGGGGTCATAGCCCAACAGCGACATCGTTGCGATGTCCGATCCTGATTCAAAACCCTCCGGGACGGTCCGCACCGTGCCCAGCACGCCTTCGCGGGCGATCTGGTCCATGTTGGGCGTATTTGACGCCTCCAGCGGCGTTCGCCCGCCCAACTCTTTCAAAGGCTCATCGGCGGCACCGTCGGGGATGATGATCGCGTACTTCATGATGATCGGAAGATATCACACGACCGGGTCTGTGGGGAAACGGCGCGGTGTCGCAACCGGCCGGGCTCAACCTGGCCACCCCCACTGACCGATAAGTTTCCAATGGAGTGGTTGTGGCTGATATTCGGACTGTTGGCGGGCCTGGCGATGCTGTCGATGATGGGCAGCGAGCGGCAGCGTCAACTGGAGTTGCGCAATGCAGAGCGTGCCAACGCCCAGGCCGCAACTGAGTCCAAACCGGAACAACTGATTAACTCTTAGCCGTTTCAGTTGCCTTTGCAGTTGCAGGCGCAGGTGCGGGCACGGCTGGGGTTTCGTGTTTGGTTAGATCCAGCGCGGAGGTGACGAATTCGCGTTCCTCGGCCTCGTGCATCTTGGCCGATCCCGTCGCCGGACTGGCGGCGGATTCGCGGCCGTGGAAGCTGACCAGCATATCCGGCAGCATCGTCCGCAGGATCGGCTGCAAATACGACCACCCGCCACGATTTTGCGGCTCTTCCTGAACCCAACACACCTCACTGGCCCGACGATATTTGTTCATCGTCGCCACCAATTCCGCCTGAGGCAGCGGATAGAACTGTTCCAGGCGAAGGATCGCGACATCGTCGATCTTGTGCTCTTCACGCGCCTTATTCAGCGTGTAATAGACCTTGCCCGAGCAGAGCAGCAGCCGTTTGACCTTGTCGCGGTCGGCCACATGCGGATCGTCGATCACCAGTTCCAGTTGCTGGTCGGTGAGTTCTTCGATACTGCTGCTGGCGTCGGCGCGGCGCAGGAGGTTCTTGGGCATGAACAAGATCAGCGGCTTGCGGAAAGTACGAAGCTGTTGACGCCGGAGCATGTGGAAATAAGTGCTCGGACGCGACGGCATGGCGACTTGCATGTTTTCCTCGGCACAGAGGCTGAGGAAACGTTCGACGTATGCGTTGCTGTGTTCCGGTCCCTGGCCTTCGTACCCGTGAGGCAGCAGCATGACCAGCCCGGCCATGTAATGCCACTTGGATTCGGAGGCGGCGATGATCTGGTCGATGATGTTTTGAGCACCGTTGACGAAGTCGCCAAACTGGGCTTCCCAAAGCACCAGGTTGCGCGGGTCGGCCGACGCATAGCCCCATTCATAGGCGAGCACGGCCTCTTCCGAGAGCATCGAGTTCATGATGAAGAAGTCACCTTTTGCGCCATCGACATGACACAGTGGGGTGAACGTCTGCCCGTTGTTGTAATCGTGATAGACCGCGTGCCGATGGCTAAACGTCCCGCGTTCGACGTCCTGGCCGGTGAAGCGGATGTTGTGTCCGTCTTGCAGGATCGTGCCAAACGCCAGCATCTCGGCGCAGCCCCAGTCGATGTTCTTCCCGCCGCGTACCATTTCCTTGCGGGCGGCGATGACGCCTTTTTCAAGCTTGGGATGATAGGCAAAACCTTCAGGGGCCTTGTCGTAGGCGGCGACGACTTTTTCCAGTGCGTCGCGTGGGACAACGGTGTTGGCGGACCAGTCTTCCCCGGCGCGACCGAACCCGGACCATACGCCGCCAAAACGGGGGATTTTGGTGCGAGGACGCACTTCGCGGGCCAGTTCGCGGGCGCTGGTCAGGCGCGAGATGACCAGTTGTTTCATCTGATCGGCTTCTTCCTGGGGAAGATCGCCGGAGTCGATGATTTTCTTTTCGTAGATCGCCCGCACAGACGGTTGTGCCGCGATCGCCTTGTACATCAGTGGCTGGGTGAAGGAAGGTTCGTCCTGCTCGTTGTGTCCATGACGACGGTAGCACCAGAGGTCGATGATCACGTCACACTTGAATCGCTGGCGAAACTCGACGGCGATCCTGGCGACGTGCTGGCACGCCTCGGGGTCATCGCCGTTGACATGGAAGATCGGGGCCTGAATCGCCTTGGCCATGTCGGTGGCATAGGGGGTGAACCGACCCTGCTTGGGCGGGGTGGTGAAACCGATCTGGTTGTTGACGATGATGTGAATCGTCCCGCCGGTTTCGTAGCCGGGAAGTTCTGAAAGGCTCAGTGTCTCGGCGACGATCCCTTGCCCGCAGAACGCGGCGTCGCCGTGCATGCACAGCGGGATCGTGCGGGTGCGTGTCTTGTCGTCGAGCCATTCCTGCTTGCAGCGGACGATGCCCTGCTGAATCGGGTTGATCAATTCCAGGTGCGATGGATTGGGCAAGAGCGAGACCTTGACCTGTTTCTTATCCGGCAGGGGACGGGAATTGGCGTAACCCAGGTGATATTTGACGTCGCCATCGCCTTGTATGCCTGCGGGCTTGGCGGCGGTACCGGCAAACTCGCTGAGGATGATTTCGTAGGGCTTGTTCAGCACGTGCGCCAGCACGTTTAGGCGTCCGCGATGCGCCATCGCCATCACGACCGCGTCGCTGCCACACTCGGCGCCGCCGTGCTCGATGATGCCGTTGAGGATCGGGATCAGCGATTCTCCGCCTTCGATGCTGAATCGCTTGGCCCCAATAAACGCTCGGCCAAGATACTGCTCGAACTCTTCACACGCGATCAATTGAAACAAGAGAGCTTTTTTCTCGGCCGGGGTGAGCTTGGGGTGGTTGTAGGTCTGTTCGATGCGGGCTTGCAGCCAGTCGCGCTGTTCCTTGTCGGCGATGCCTGTGAACTCAATGCCAACGGTGTTGCAGTAGGTGAGACGCAGTTTTTCGATCAAATCGCGGAGCGTGCCATCGGTTGCACCCCCGAACCCGCCTCTGCCGACATTACGGGACAGATCGGTGGTTTTGAGATTGAAGTTTTGGACGCCGAGCATCGGGTGCTCGCCGCGAATCACCAGACCGAGCGGGTCGAGGGTCGCAGAATAGTGGCCCATTTCGCGGTAGGTATGAACCAGGTCATAGATGCCAGCACGGAATTCGGGATCGACATCCCCGTCCTTGCCTGCGCTAAAGACGGTGGGCAAATCGGTGCGTGCCGCACCCATTTCAAAGCCCGCAAAATAGGCCCGCCACAACTCCGGGACGGAGGTGGGGTCTTTCTTGAATTGTTGGAACTGCTGCTCGATGTACTCGGCGTTTTCGCGGTTCACAAAGTCGAACGATGCCATAATCTCCATCACGCTCCGGTCAGCCGGCGGAACCGGATGGCCCTATAAGTTTCTTGTGCGCAGGCCCGAATATGCCTACACCCCGTCCGCAAAGCCGTGTACGGACGATCCACGTGTTCGATTAATCGACAGGAGGGGGGCGGGAAGGTTAGGTCGAGCCGTCGTGTTTGCACGATCTTTTGGGTCAAGATTTCTGCGGGTATTTTCAGCCTGATCAAACGGTTCCTCGGGCTTGGCTAAAGTACCGATGGGATATCTTAGGCGATCCCCCGGGCGGATCAAGAACAATCGCCCTGTCGCGGTACGGGTCGCTCAGGAAACGCCTAAACGGTTACTGTGGAGGAGTTTATGCTCTCCAGCAGCCCCTGGATGGTCATTTGCAGGGTCGGATGGACGACATCGGGCGCGATCAAGGCGAGGGGTTCGAGAACGAATTGGCGTTGGTGCATCATGGGGTGCGGGACGAGAAGGTCGTCGCCCGAGAGGATTTTGTCACCAAACAGGAGCAGATCGAGGTCGATGATTCGGGGCTCCCAACGGTCGCGTCGCTGACGGCCGAGGGTGGTTTCGATCGCCAGTAACTCGGTCATCAGGTTGCGAGCGCCCAGTGACGTTTCGATCTGCACCGCGCCGTTGAGAAAAGGCGGTGCATTGGAAGGCCCACCCACCGGGGCGGTTTCGATCAACGGGCTGAAACCGATGACCTTGATCTGTTCATGCAGGCTCATTTTTGCGACGGCGTCGTAACATTGTCGGGCGCGGTCGCCGAGGTTGGATCCGATGCCGATATACGCCGTCGTGGGTGTGCCGCCGTTTCGCATGGGGGCATGGTAACGCGCGATCGGCGAATCGTCGCGGGGGAAACCCCCGATCGGGGAAAAATCGAACACCGGCGCGGGATTTCACGCGCGACCCGAAAATCGCTATCGTGCTCATCCATGTTCGGATTCGGAAAGAAAGCATCCGACCCCGCAGTCGAACCGGCCGGTCCGGCGGTGTCGACCAAGCTTTGCACCAACAGCTTTAACGGCAAATACCCGCACGTCGGACTCTACGATTGTCGCGATCGACGCGTCTGGGTCGCCAAACCGCTCGGCGGGCAGGCGATCCGCACCAGCCATGCCCGACTCATCACCGGATCGGACAACGCCACCAGCACCGTCTGGAAAGACCGCTTCCTCTGTTTCTGGTTCTACATCCCCAATACCGGCCAGGGCTATATCCTCGGCTACCCGATCGACTGGTCCGAAGCCCATCTGCTGGTCCGAATCGATCCCCAGTGGGACTACGATCGCCAACGACTGATCCCGCACGAATTGACCGATCAGGTGGATGACAATATCGAAAGACAGATCAAACACGGGTTGCGGGTTTTCGATTTTTTCATCGGCTGCAAACTGCCGTACCCGGTCTGCCTGCACCTGGTGGGACAACGGGCCAGTGAATCGCAGTTTTATCTGAAGCGGGTGGAAGGGGGAGGAAATGCGGAGTGAGGAATGCGAAATGTGAAACGGGGAGTGGCGAATCTGAAATCCGAAATTGAAATCCCGAATTTGAGATCGCAACATCCCCTGACCTTCCGCGCCTCATCA
>JBGSMH010000363.1:0-3140 GCA_041740275.1 Phycisphaerae bacterium | reverse complement strand
CACCCGACCGTCCCGCCGATGCTTTATGCGGAGATGGTCGCGCAGGCGGGCATGCAGTTTGATGCGTTCGCGCTGGAGTTGGAGATGGGGATTCCGACGCGGTCACAGTTCACCCGCGATCTGTTTCAGTTGTCGATGATGCTGGATCGGTTTAGCACGCTGGGCAAGCCGGTGTTTCTAACGGGGCTTGGCGTGCCCGGTCGGCACACGCCCGACTCAAACGATCAATCCGGCGGTGCGAATGACCCGGCGGTGGCGGGGCGGTGGCGCGAGCCGTGGTCGCCCGAGCGACAAGCCAAATGGCTCGATGAGTTCTCCCGCATCGCGCTCTCCAAGCCGTATGTCGAAAATCTCTGCTGGGCGAACTTTGCGGACCTGTCTCCGTCGCTCCCGGCCGGCGGGCTGGTGACGGATATGCTCCAGGCCAAGCCCGCGATGGCGGCGGTGCAACTGATCCGCGAGCAGATGAGCAAAAACGCGAGGAAGTGACATGACGCCCGCGGCGCGATTCTCGCTGACGCAGCGGCAAATCGTCGTGCTGGCGATACTGCTGATCATTGGGTCGGCGTTTGCCGCCGCACGTTGGGGCTATCACCGATCACTCATCCCCGACCCACAGCCGGAAATCGGCGATCGCGCTCATGAATTGGCAGACCAGATCGACCTGGAAACCGCCGACTGGTCAACGCTTGCGGTGTTGCCGGGCATCGGTCCTGCCAAAGCCAGAGACATCCTAGCCAAGCGCGATGAACTGCACCTGCGCAATCCGGGCGTGCGTGCATTCAACAAGCCCGAGGACCTATACATGGTCAAAGGCATTGCCGCCGCGACGGTGGATAAGATTCGCCCGTATCTGCTTTTCCCACAGAACCCGGCGACGCATCCGTCACGGTAACTGC
The DNA here is from genome assembly GCA_041740275.1 of Phycisphaerae bacterium. Lineage (GTDB taxonomy): Bacteria > Planctomycetota > Phycisphaerae > Tepidisphaerales > Tepidisphaeraceae > BPJO01. The sequence continues at coordinate 2,241 of JBGSMH010000363.1, read as the reverse complement.
TGTTCGGCAAACTTCTGACGCAACGTATCGGCGGTCAGGTCTTCGATCCGCAGCGATTGGTCGGACCAGTGATCGCCCACGCGCGTGCGCTCCAGTTGCGTCAGATACCCGCCCACGCCGAGCGCCGCACCGATATCCCGCGCGATCGCCCGTACATACGTCCCGCGGCCGCAATCGACCCGAATCTTCGCATCCGGCCACGCGTAATCGAGCAATTCGATCGCATCGATCCGCACCACCCGCGACGAAAGCACCACCGTCTGCCCCAGCCGCACCCGATCGGATGCCCGTTTGCCACCCACCTTTAGCGCACTATACACCGGCGGGGCCTGCTCGATCTGTCCGACCTGCGATGCAATCGCATCCAGCAACGCCTCGCGTGAAACGGGCATCGCATCGGGTGTCGGGGTCGCGGGCGTCTCTGGATCGTCGCTCGGCGTGGTCGCACCCAGTCGCACCGTAGCGACGTACTGTTTGGGTGTGCTCATCAACGATTCGCTCAACCGTGTCGCCCGCCCGACCAATACCAACAGCACGCCGGTGGCAAACGGATCGAGCGTACCGGCGTGTCCGACCTTGGTTCCACGCGGCGTCAGCCACTTTACGCGCGTCACCATCACCGCACTGGTCACGCCTGCGGGTTTGTAAATATTCAGGATACCGCCGAAATTAACTTGATCCATTCAATAACACTCACTACAAATTGCATGCATGATCTGGACTAAAGAGCGTATCGTGGCGGAACTCCGACGCCTACACAAGAAGAAGGCCGACTTGTCCTACAACAATCTGGCCAAATCCAATCAGGCATTGGTGTCGGCGGCGGCCTATCACTTTCGCTCGTACCGCATCGCGATCGAAAAGGCCGGCATCGAATATGCCGATATCGCCCGTCGCCCGCGATGGACCAAGCAGCGTGTGATTGCCGAGATCAAGCAGGCGCGAAAGAAGAATCAGGATCTCAACTGGGCATCGGTGACGCAGCGTCGTGATGACCTGGGCAAGGCAGCCTTTGCCGCGATTCAGGGCCGACTCTTCGGTGCCTGGGAACGCGCCCTAGCGGCGGCGGGGATCGATGCCGATGACGTCTCGCGCTATCGCCGCTGGAGCAAGAACACGATCATCTATGAACTCAAGGCCCGCGTCGCCGACGGGGACGATCTCAACAGCGGGTCGGTCCAGCGCGAAGACCCCGGCCTACACGCGGCGGCGCTTCGCTACTTCGGCTCATACGACGACGCCCTCAGAGCCGCCAAGATCAATCCCAACAAAATCCGCAAACGCAAAACCCGCCGCGAATAACGCGTCGGCGTGTCGTCGCGGATCGCCTCAGGCAAATTCTTTAGGCGCATCGACGATTCGTAGACAGACTGTCGGCGACTTGATCGTCGCCAGTGCATTGATCTGTGCCAGCGCCTTTCGCATCGCGCCTTCGGGCGCTTTGTGGGTCGTCACCACCACCGGCACCGTGCTGGTCCCGGCCTCGATTTCCTTCTGATAAACACCCGAGAGGCTGATGTTGTTCTTGCCCAGCGCCTCAGTAATATCCGCAAAAACCCCCGGTACGTCGGCGGCGCTGACGCGAAGGTAGTAGCGCGATTGCAGTTGATCAATCGGCAACACCTTTGCCGGTGCGAGTTGGCCGGGATAGATGTTCAGCCGGGCAAACGCGTGCGGGATGATCCCCATCGCCACGCCCAACATATCCGCGACGACCGCGCTGGCGGTGGGCATCTGCCCCGCGCCGCGGCCGTAGAAAAACTGGTGGCCGATCGCGTGACCGTACACACTGATCGCGTTGAAACTGCCGCTCACATCCGCCAATAGCTCGCCGTGATGGATCAGCGTGGGGTGGACGCGAAGCGCCAGCGAATCGTTCACCCGCTCGGCGATCGCCAGCAGTTTGATCGAATAGCCCAACTCATTCGCAAAGCGGATATCGTCCGCCTCCAGCGTATCGATGCCGGTGATCGAGATGTCGCTTTCGGTCACCTGAGCGTTAAACGCCAGCGACGCCAGGATCGCCAGTTTCTGTGCCGCATCCCGGCCACTGACATCGAGCGTCGGGTCGGCTTCGGCAAAGCCCAATTCCTGCGCTTCTTTGAGTGCATCGGCATATCCCGCGCCCGTTCCGGACATCTTGGAGAGGATAAAATTGCAGGTCCCATTGATGATACCGACCAGCGCGTCAATACGGTTGCCGAGCAGCCCGCGGGTGAGTGCGTCGATGATCGGGATCCC
>JBGSMH010000362.1:0-2680 GCA_041740275.1 Phycisphaerae bacterium | reverse complement strand
CTCCTTGCTGGCAAGCAATTTAGCGATCAGGTCAGCGACGAATTCGGGAATTTTGATTACCTGATGGGCAACGATGTCGATTTTGCCCACCCGGACGTCGTGAACGAACTGCGCGAATGGGCCAAGTGGTTCATCGATATTTCGGGCATCAACGGGCTGCGACTGGATGCGGTCAAACACATCCCGGCAGCGTTCTATCGCGACTTCCTCAACTTTTTGCGAACCCATTTTGGCGGCCGAGAGTTGCTCAGTATTGGTGAATATTGGTCAAAGGAGTTGGAGGTCCTTCGCGCCTATATCGAGCAGACTGAACGAACGATCCAACTCTTCGACGTGCCGCTGCACTTTCAACTGTGTGAGGCTTCGAAACAGGGCAAATCGTTTGACCTGCGTACGATCTTTGACGGCACACTGGTGGCGGTTGATCCGACGATGGCAGTCACGTTTGTCGATAACCACGACACCCAGCCAGGTCAATCGCTGGAAAGCTGGGTTGATGACTGGTTCACGCCGATGGGCTACGCATTAATCCTGTTGAGACAGGCCGGCTACCCGGTGGTTTTCTACGGCGACTACTATGGCAGCGACGAAGAAAATCACAAACTGACCAGTCATCGCAAGATGATCGAAGTAATGCTCGACGCCCGCCGCCGTTTTAATCATGGCGATCAGCATGACTACATCGATCACCCCACCTGCATCGCCTGGTCACGCGTCGGTAACGAAGCCCATCCCGGGCAGATGGTGGTCATCCTTTCCACCGCAGACGCCGGGTTCAAGCGGATCAAATCATTGCGTCCGAACACCCGCTTCCGCGATCTGACATTACATCAACCCGACCCGATCACCACCGACGACGCCGGGGAAGCCGACTTCACCTGCCCGGCGGGCAAAGTGTCGGTTTGGGTGAGCGATTGATCCGTGAAATCGTCTGCTCGGAAGTTTTGCATTCGTCGCGTCATGAGTACACTAGCCGTCTCTGGAACGACGATTCATATTCGAGCGGACGACACCACTATGAAGATCACGCTGGGCGGCATCGAACGGGACGGATTCGTCAAACTACTGATCGACGGCAGCATCACTGCCACCGATTTTTCCGCAGACGGGAAAAACCCCATCGAAGGCCTGCTCGGGCCTTCATGGACGACGTTCCGCGTGCTGCTGGATGTCGGTGCGGTCACCTATATCGACTCATCCGCGATCGGGTGGCTGATCGGCACATCCAAATCGTTTAAAGAAGGTGGCGGCGGGTTGGCGGTTTACAAGATCCAACCATCGGTGAAACAAGTGCTGGACCTGCTGAAAGTCGGCAAGGTTGTCCCGCTTTGCGAAAACGAACATACCGCCCGCGAACTGATCGGAGGCTCCAAGTGAGCAGCAAACCCCAGATGGTCGATGTCAGCAAACTGGCGCCCGAAAAAGCGATTCAAAAATTGATCGACCATGCGGTCGAAATGGGTGCCAGTGACTTATTTCTGCTGACGAATGAGCAGCACGTCGCGGCATTCGTACGACACCTGGGCATCATCCTGCCCATCAGCGTCGAATCGCCAGACAACGGCAAACGCATCCTGACCCACATCCGCAACATGGCCGGGATGGACCTGAACGACCGACGTCGCCCGGCGGACGGTCGATGGATCTATAAAGCCGAGGATGGCGAGAGCGTCGATCTGCGCATCAACACCATCCCCACCATGTACGGCGAAGACATGGCGATCCGCTTGCTGGTCCGCAATCACGCCCTGCTGGACCTTGAAAAGCTGGGCATGGAAGAGCAGCAACTGCAATCCTACCGGCAACTGGTTGGCGGGCCCGGCGGGCTGGTGCTGATCACCGGGCCGACCGGATCGGGCAAAACCAACACACTCTACGCGACACTCATGTCGCTCAACGACGGCAAGAAGAAGATCAACACGATCGAAGACCCGGTGGAATATGCCGTCGATGGGTTGCGACAATCGCAGGTCAATCCGCATATCGGGATGGGGTTCGCCGAGATGCTGCGGAGCATTTTGCGGCAGAGCCCGGACGTGATCATGATCGGGGAGATTCGCGACGAAGAGACCGCCCGCGTCGCGACCCACGCCGCCAACTCGGGTATTCTGGTGCTGGCGACATTGCACGCCCCCACCGCCGCCGCCGGGATTCAGTCGATGCGGGCATACAACGTGCCGAACCACTTCCTGTCGGTCGCGTTGCGCGGGATCGTCAGCCAGCGCCTGGTGCGGACGCTGGACCCGGATAATCGCAATGAATTTGATATCTCCGGTGCGCCCGACACGTTCGCCGAGGTGCAGAAGTATCTCGGGCCGAATGAGGGCAAGAAGCTGTACGCCCCCAAGCCGACCGAGAGCAACAAGATGAGCGGGTATACGGCCCGGACGGGCGTGTATGAGTTATTGACGATGACGCGCGAGATTCGCAGCATGATCGCCGATGGCCGGACCGCCAAGGAGATTCGCGACCGCGCCATCACCGACGGCATGCTCGAGTTCCGTCACGCCGCCCTGCTCAAAGTCGCCCGCGGCCTGACTAGCACCGAAGAAGTCTTCCGGGTGATCCCGACCGAAGTGCTGCTGTTGGATGAATAGGGATTTGGGATTTGCGCAATCGAGGACCCCATCAGGCTGCAAATGACGCGCATAAGCGAACCGATCGACATGGGTATGTCGAT
>JBGSMH010000361.1:0-4612 GCA_041740275.1 Phycisphaerae bacterium | reverse complement strand
ACAAAGCTAACCTAGCGCAAGAGTTTGCCGCGCCAATAAAAAACCGAAATGGTTGACTTCGCCCCGCAATCTGGCCAATATCGCGTTTTTCCGAATGATCCCGTCAGAGGTGTTCTATGCTCGGTTGAGTTAGAGAATACGATGTTATCCGGCGGAGGCGATGCGACGTCCCCGAGTACAACCGAAGGAGCACCGGCTCGTTCCCATCCCGGACGACCTGCGGGACGCGATGCGCGAAGTCCACCAGCTCCTTCAGGACGCAGAGAACGATTCCGACATCGCCATCGACTACGATGATGCGATTCAGGTGGACGGGCATTGCGGCGGGCGCTATCGCGAGGGGAAGCGGCCGTTCGGGTTCACGTTCTATCCCGCGGATCGCAACGAGCGAGGCCGATGGTACCTGACGCTGCACCCGCTTGAGATCGAGGACATCGCCGACGGCGTGATGACTGAGATCAAGCTGTACTGTTGCACGTCGCCAGATTGCCAGATGATGTTTCGCGGGGCGGACGAGACGTGCTTCTACTGTGATTACTACGACGACGGCATCACGCCCACGCAAAAGGGCTTGCCGAAGGCCGCAGAGGAGTTGGCCCGCGCAGCTACCGCCGATGCCAAGATCACGGATCGGAAGTGCCCGCACTGCGGTCAACCCTGTCCCTCGTACCGCAAGACGTGTAAGCACTGTCGGCAGCCGGTGAACGCGGCGTAGCGGCCGACGGATAACCCGCCGACTATGAATCCCGCCCCGCGCTAAGCGGAAAGGCCTCGCACGGGCGATTTTCTGCACCGGCCTTTTCCTTCTTAAGACGCATTTCACCAAGCCCAAAGCCCCAAGCCCTAAGCACTATCCGCCGATCTGTGTTCATCCGGCCTGCATCTGCGTCATCTGTGTCCGATACAGTGGGCAGTCGGCGGTGGGCAGTGGGCAGACAGTGGCTGGTGATTCGTGGTGCGCCTTCGCGTTCCCTTCGCGCGCTTCGCGTCTTCGCGGTTCAATCCGATTTCAGTGGGCGGTGGGCAGAGGGAATGTCGGGATGAATCCCGGCCTGCCTTTAGCGAAATGCTCCGGCGGGATGCATATGATCGGGCGATCGGGTATTTTGGTGGATCAAACTTAACGGAGGCACGAGCGGATTGACTGACCTTAAACGAACGCAATTAACGATCAATCAGGAGCGGGCGGTGTTGGTTGGGGTGTTCCTGCCCGGCTCCAATGCCGACCCGCGCGATCCGCTGGGCGAGTTGGGATCGCTTGCCAAGACCGCCGGGGCGCGGGTTGTCGGGCAGATCATCCAGCGTCGCCAGCGGCCGGATTCGAGCACGTACATCGGCTCGGGCAAAGCCATCGAGATCGCCCAACTGGCGATGAAGGAAGAGGCCGACGTCGTCATCTTCGATAACGACCTGTCGCCGGCGCAGATCGGGGCGTTGGAGCGAATCATCAACAAAGAGGCCGGTTCAAAATACAACGAGGGGATCAAGGTTCTGGATCGGTCGGAGCTGATCCTGGATATCTTCGCCACCCGCGCCCAGACGGCAGAGGCGAAGCTGCAGGTGGAGTTGGCGCAGATGGAATACACCTATCCGCGTCTGACGCGGATGTGGAACCACCTGGAGCGTCAGCAGGCCGGTGCGGTCGCGGGTATCGGCACGCGCGGGCCGGGTGAAACGCAGCTCGAAACCGATCGTCGGCTGGTTCGCAAACGCGTCTCGGAACTGCGCGGCGGGATAGAGAAGATACAGGAACGCAAATCGCGGCTGGTGGAGTTTCGCAATCTCTCACACTTCACCGTCTGCGTGGTCGGCTACACCAACGCTGGCAAGAGCACGCTTTTCAACACCCTGACAGCAGCCGGGACGTACGCGGATGACAAGCTGTTTGCGACGCTGGATACCAAGACGCGGGCGTGGAAACTGGAGCGTGGGACCGAGGTGATGTTGTCCGATACGGTCGGCTTCGTGCGTGATCTGCCGCACGGGTTGGTCGCATCATTCAAAGCCACGCTGGAAGAGGCGGTCCATGCCGATCTGTTGCTGCATGTGCTGGATGTGGGTCATCCGCACGCACAGGTGCAGTTTGACGCAGTCCATGCGGTGCTGAAGGAGATCGGCGTCGGGGATAAGCCGGAGATATTGCTGCTGAACAAGATCGACACCGAACCGGGTGCGTATCACGCCGACCACTGGCACACGCTGCATCCCCGCGCGATCCCGATCAGTGCCAAGACCGGTGCGGGGCTGACAGATTTGAACGAAGCGGTGCTGCAATTTGTGCGCGGGCATCAGGTGAATGTCACGCTCGAATGTGCCGTCACGCACGGCAAGCTGATCCAGTTCATCCGAACCCACACCCGCATTCGTGAAGAAGAAGTGACGGACGAGAAGATGATCTTCCACGTCACCGTCGGCAAGCAGATGCTCAAGCAGTTGGAGCAGAATGAGAGTCTGACGATTCATTCGCTCACTGAAGCGAAAGTGTGACCAGGTCGGTCGCGTGCTTGTCTGTGCGAATGGCGTGCGTAGAGTGAGACTATGTTCGAACGAGTGATCATCATCGCCGCGTTGTCGTTGTACGCGTTTGTGGTCGGGTGCGCGACGGTGGGGTCGGGCGGCGCGACGCCGATCGGTGCCCGCATCGACAACACCCCGCCGACGCATTTTCCCACCACACAAGCCGCCGGGTTGCCGTATCGGGCGATCGGGATGCAGATTCAGCGAACGGACTGGATCGACCGGTACAAGCTGAGCATCGATGAGATCGCGGATGTCGGTGCGGACGCGGTGAAATTGGTCGTCGATGCCCGTCAGGAGAACGGCGGATCGAGTCGGATCTATCTGGACCTGCGGATGACGCCCACGCCGGATCAGTTGGCAGAATTGATCCAGCACGCACACAAGCGCAACCTGCGGGTGATCCTGATGCCGATCGTCCTGCTAGATAAACCGCGCGGGACCGAGTGGCGCGGCAAGATCGACCCCGAAGGCCCGGACGGCTGGGACAACTGGTGGGAAAGCTATCGCCAAATGCTCGGCCATTACGCGTGGATTGCCGAGGCGCATCAGGTCGATGTGCTGATCATCGGGTCTGAACTGGTCAGCACCGAACCGCAGTTGGAGGAGTGGATCACGACGATTGACCAGGTGCGGAGAACATACAAGGGCCAGATCACCTATAGCGCCAACTGGGACCACTATTCTGCGATCAAGTTTTGGGATCGACTCGACCTGATCGGGATGAACAGCTACTGGAAATTGGGACCGAATAACAAAGTCACGGTAGAGCAGATCGAGAAGAACTGGCGAACGATACAGGCCGAGCTTTTTGCGTTTCAGAAGAAGATTGGCAAGCCGCTGTTCTTTACCGAGGTGGGTTGGTGTTCGATGTCGAACATGGCGCATGAGCCGTGGGATTACACCAAGACGCGCAGCGAGGCGCCGACCGATCTGGATTTGCAGAAGCGTTTGTACGAGGGGTTCTTCCAAAGCTGGCATTCCCGGCCGGAATTGGGGGGATTTAGCATCTGGGAATGGACGCCCGGCGACGGCGGACCCGATGACCGTGGCTACACCCCCGAAAACAAACCCGCCGAACAAGTGCTTCGCCAGTGGCTGAGCAAGAAATGGTAGAGACACGTCGATAGCGATCAGAACAGACGGCTGCACTATGACTCTCGCACAAGCATCCACACAATCAATGGAATCGGCATGGCGCTCGGTCCGGGAAGGTATTTCCCTCACCTTTGAACACACGACCTGGTCAGGCTGGTTGATCCTGCTGGTGGGGATATTGGTGGGGTTTGTCGTCGGGCATTTCGCGCGTAAGACGCTCGAATCGATCGCGGACCGGATGGATCGGCACGGCCGACCGATCCGAGGGACAGGCTTTCGATCCACCGCCGCCCCCGCTTCGATGCTGCTGACGACGCTGGGCATCAGCCTAGGCCTGGGCGGCGTGATGATGAGCGATGAAGTCCGCTGGTTCGTCGGACGCATACTTGCATTAGCGTACACCGTCGGCTTTGGTTGGCTGCTGTTTAACCTGATCGATGTGATCGATCTGATGCTCAAGCGGTTCGCCAGCCGAACCATCAGCAATCTGGACGATCAGATGGTGCCGCTGGTTCGCAAGACACTGCGGACGTTCCTGATCATCGTCCTGGCACTGTTTACGCTGGAAACCGTCTTCAATCGCGATGTGTCGGCGTGGCTGGCCGGGCTGGGGATTGTCGGGTTAGCAGTCTCTTTTGCGGCTCAAGACTCGATCAAGAACTTCTTCGGGTCGATCACCATCCTGCTCGATCGGCCGTTCCAACTGAATGACCAGATCATCATCGACTCCTATCGCGGCCACGTCGAAGACATCGGCTTCCGCTCCACGCGCATCCGCCTGCTCGATGGGATCCTTGTGACCATCCCCAACAGCAAGATGGTCGAGCAGAGCGTGCAGAACGTCACGCGTCGGCCTTATTTCCGGCAAGTGACCGACATCTCCATCACCTACGACACCGCGCCGGAGAATATCGAAAAAGCGGTGCAGATCGTCCGCGATCTACTCGCCGAGACGACGTTTGCTGAGAAGTTTGATCTGGTGAAGTTTCCCCCGCGC
>JBGSMH010000360.1:0-3932 GCA_041740275.1 Phycisphaerae bacterium | reverse complement strand
CGTGTGGTGCTTAACTATAGAGATAGCGGCTGGCGTTACAATTCTGAAATAGATGACTGGGAGCCGTTTTCGGATCCGTTTTTAATAGGAAGCTTTGATTGTCTTAGCGCGCAGGTCGGTCAGAATCTCCACCCGCTCGATGGTCTGAATCTCTGAGTGCAGATACCGGCACTTGATGCCCGCCTCCTGCATGTACGCAGAGAGGTCTTCGGACAGTCGTTTGGTCAGTGCGGTGACGAGCACGCGCTCGCCGCGTTCGACGACCTGCTTGACTTGTTCGAGCAGGTGCGGGACCTGACCTTGAGCCGGATGAACTTCGATCACCGGATCGATCAGGCCGGTGGGTCGGATCACTTGCTCAACCACTTCGCCATTGGTTTTTTCCAGTTCGACCTTCCCCGGCGTGGCCGAGACGAACAGCACGTTGTGCCACATCGCCTCAAACTCTTCATACTTCAGCGGCCGGTTGTCCATCGCGCTGGGAAGGCGAAAACCGTGATCGACCAGCACCTCCTTGCGCATGCGATCGCCGGTGTGCATCGCGTGAATCTGCGGCAAGGTGACGTGGGATTCGTCGATGATCAGCAGAAAATCCTCGGGGAAATAGTGGACCAGCGTATACGGCTTTTCCCCGGGCAGACGGCCATCCAGATGACGCGAGTAGTTTTCGATGCCGCTGCAAAACCCGGTCTCCTGGATCATCTCCAGATCGTATTTGGTACGCGCGATCAATCGCTGGGCTTCAAGCAGTTTGCCCTGCGAGCGCAGATGCATCACCTGTTGATCCAGTTCCTCCCGGATGGATTTGACCGCACTTTCGATGCGGTCTTCGGGCATGACGTAGTGAACCGCCGGGTAGATGAAAATACCGTCGTGACTGGCTAGGATTTCGCCGGTGAGTGGATTGATGGCGTCGATGTTGGTGATCTCATCGCCAAAGAACTCGACGCGATAGGCAAACTCTTCGTAGGACGGGTGAACTTCCATCACGTCGCCGCGCACGCGGATCGTGCCACGTTTGAAGTCAAAGTCGTTTCGCTGGTATTGCAGGTCGAGCAGTTTCTTGACCAGATCGTCGCGATCGCTGGGGGCATCCTTGCGGATCGACACCACCGAATTGCGATACTGATCTGGCGAACCCAATCCGAAAATGCACGATACGCTCGCGACAATGATCACGTCCTCCCGGCTGACCAGATGCGATGTGGCACTGAGGCGCAATCGGTCCAGATCATCATTTCGAGAGGCATCTTTTTCGATGTAGATGTCGCGCTGCGGGATGTAGGCTTCGGGCTGGTAATAGTCGTAGTAGCTGACGAAATAGCCGACCGCATTGTGCGGAAACAGTTCTTTCATCTCCTCGTACAACTGCGCCGCCAGCGTTTTGTTATGGCTGATGATCAGCGTCGGCTTTCGCACGCGGGCGATGGTGTGCGCCATCGTGAAGGTTTTGCCCGATCCGGTCACGCCCATCAGCGTCTGATACTTTTTGCCCGACATCACGCCTGCGACGAGTTGCTCTATCGCCTGCGGCTGATCGCCTTGTGGCTCAAATGGGGATACGACTTGGAAATCTGCCATAGGTTTGAGAATTGTAGGTCGATGACACGATTGACGCGACGCGCAAAACCAACCGCTCGTCGATCGGTTGGGATCGACGAGCGGGAGTTGTTCAGAAATAAGGTCAGACCAATGCGACTAAGCGGCCGCTTTGTAGCGACGACGCAGGGGCTTTTGGACCAGACCCATCTTGATGGCTTTGGCGGAGACCTTGATGCGCACGATCTGACCATCGATCACAGCGCGGACGGTCTGGATGTTGGCTTTGAAAGAGCGGGCGGTGATGCCCGTGCACTTGGTCCCGACGCCGCCAAGGTACTTCGCCTTGCCGCGATGGGTCTTCTGATTGCCCATACGGGTCTTCTTACCGGTGAAATGACAAACGCGTGGCATGGCAAAATCCTCTGATAACTTAACTAACGAATCGATCTCACTGCAGTCGGCAGGGCTCGAACCTGCAACCTGCGGCTCCGTAGGCCGCCGCTCTATCCAATTGAGCTACGACTGCTCAAAACTCGATTTTTCAATCGAGCCGGGCATTTTGGAATGATTTGACCCGAATGTCAAGTCGGGATGATTTTGAGCCGAACGAAAAAACAAATTGAATATTGTATGCCAGAAATTTGTTGCTCGACCGGGTTGATTGGAGTAAACTTCATCAAACGTTTGCGGATTCAGTTCGGACGGAGAGCCGGATCAAACCGCAGAGAGTTCAATATTTGTCCATTTCCAGATTGTTTCAGAGGAGAAATTGAAAATGCGAACGAATCAACGAACCGCGGTCCTGGCGGCCGCTTTGGCGACATTGGCAACCGTATCCGGAACCCATGCCGCCGCAACTTGGGACGGTGGTGATCCGGCCAGCCCAAACGCCAGTGGCAATTGGAATGACCTGACCAACTGGGACAGCGCTGCGGTGCCGACGACAACAGATGTGGTCACTCTGCCATCCGTGACCGACAGCAGCACCCGAACCGTTACTCAAGATATTGCTGCGGGAACCACCGCCAACGCTCTTGCGATGCTACAGTCTGGTTTAACGAGCGGAGTGAATAAACTCAGCTTGTCCGGCAACCTGACTCTCAGCCTCGCGGGAAGCAGGGCATCTGCCACGGTCGATAGCCCCCTGAGTGCATTACGCACAACCTTAAGCGATGGTGCAGCAACCAATCAGGCACAGATTGATCTAAATGGCAAGTCCATCGCCATCCCGGGCTCTGGGACAAACGGCGTTGGTGCCAACTTGGCTGGTGTGATCAATTACAACTCGGCAGGTTCTTCCATTCACGCGACCACAACCAACACCTACTTGGCATTCAATGTGTTCGGCACGCTGAACGTGTCTGCAAATGGTGTGCTGGGTCGTGTAGTCAACGGTAGCATAACATCAGGGACAACCCACCTAGTAAACATGATGTCGGGGTCTGAATTGAACATCTCCTCTGGCACGTTCGCTGTCGCTCAAGATACCCTCCGGGGCACGCGAGATGTGACTATGCTGTTCAGCAACTCGGGGACGATTGACATCGCAAGCGGCGCGACCTTGCAGGAACGGTGGACATCGTCAAGTAATACAAACGTCGTTTCCAATATCGCTATGACAAATAATACTGCCGGCGTGATCACTCAAGCCGGCACTTTGGAAATGCGCCCGCACCGTGGTCCAACTGCAACAACCGATCCGACAGTGAACGTGACTAACAATGGCCTTTGGAAGATTTCAGGTGCAAATGCGGTCGTTAAGCGACTGACGACCTCCGGGTCGTCGGTTAACGCGCATGTCCCGAACCTCACCGTTGGCGGGACCGGCACGTTGCGGGGCAACAGCGCCAGTGACACATTGGAGTTTGACGAACAGGTTGCAGACGGCACTCGTCGGATGACCATTACTAGCAACGGCATCGTCGCGCCCGGTGCAGGGACGAATCTAACGGGTTTGACGTCGGTCGGATCACTTTCCTTCCGAGACATTAATGCCACGTTTGGCACGACTGCAATCCTGCAAATCGATGTGGGCGGTGCATTGGCGGGCGAGTATGACACGCTCAATCTCGCTACCGGCCTGACCGACGCCGCGGGCGCGGGGACGCTCGATCTGTCGGCGGCGGGTGATACGCTGGAGGTGACGCTGGTCAACGGGTTTGACCCGGAAACCAGCCCCGGCGTACTCAATATCCCGATCCTCACCTACGGAAACGTCGTTCTGAACGCCGGGGTGGGATTTGATAGCCTGAAGATCAACGGCAGCGCTGCGGGTCCGAGTTGGTCAGTTGTCTACGGTGCCACCAGCGCGAATCTGGTTTTGGTTCCTGAGCCGACGACCCTGGGTCTGCTCGGCTTGGCCGGGATGGGCCTGATCCGTCGGCGTCGCT
>JBGSMH010000359.1:0-5329 GCA_041740275.1 Phycisphaerae bacterium | reverse complement strand
GGCGTGACGCTGATCGTGAATCGCTCGCTGAAACTCACCCGCCCGGCACTGGTGGGGATTTTCCTGCTTACCCAGCCGCTGCTGTTTGCTCACTCTTTTTCAGAATTGACCGAGATCCCCTTCGCGTTGCTGCTGATCGGGGCATTTTGGGCGTATGTGCGCAAGCAATTCCTGCTCCTGGCATGCATGGCGGCGATCAGTCCGCTGGCTCGCCCTGAAGGTTTCGGGCTCATCCTGGTGACATTGATCGCCTTGATCGGCCACGGGCGTTTCCGCTGGGTGCTGTTGCTTCCGCTCGGACTCATCGGCTGGTCGTGGTTGGGCTGGCAAGTCTATGGCGGGCCAAGCGAATACCCGTGGTGGCGATGGTTGCCGGAGAATTGGCCATATTCTGGCGATAGCGTTTATGGACGGGGTTCGCCTTTCAAACTGATCGGCGTTCTACCTGCGGTGATCGGTCCGATGGCGTTTCCGCTGCTCTGGATCGGTGCCTGGGACATGCTCGTCACATCCGTTGAGCGGCCTTGGAAAAGCCATGTTGTGAACCGATTCCTCTCCGATCATGAGTATCGATGTCGGGCATTGGTCGCGATTGTGCCGCTGGGCATTCTGTTCGGGCATAGCGTGCTGTGGATGCTAGGGAAGATGGCATCGAACGGCGAGCCGCGATACATGCTCATCGTCGCGCCGTTCTGGGCGTTGCTGGCGGCGATCGGGTGGGCGTGGGTCTGCGAAAAGACAAACATCCGCAAACCCCTCCGCTGGACCGTCATTGCCGCGATCCTCCCGATCGCTGCGAACCTCTACTATCCGGCGTTTCCGATGAAGCCCGCACTCGATGACCAACTGGCGCTTAAGATCGCCGACTGGATCGACGACAATCCGGATATCCGAAATCGCCACCCGATGCTGGCGGCGGCATTGCCGCACCTGTTTATCCGCGTCGATTTGGATCGACTAAACAAATCGCGGGTGGTCGATAGTTCGGTTGACATCGCCACCGACCCCCCGGCGGGCGTAATGCTCGTGTGGGACAAGGTTTACAGCCTCTACAACTCCGATGCCCGTTACGTCGTCCCCGAAGCCCTCCTCCTTGAGCATGGCTGGCAACCGGCGGCGCGGATCGAGGAGAAAGACCGGTACGCGATCATCTATCTTAGTCCGGAACCGACGAAATAAGCCGAATTGGTCAGAACTTGTCGACCTAAGCCATGTCACTTTGACACCCATTGCGCCCGCGTCTGTCAGGCTGACAGCAGCAGTCCAGAGCAAGTGGTCCCCTCCATTGTATTTAACTCCTTATTTGTAAAGAGCTTATCGCTATCGCCGATCGCCCGTTTCCCGTGGCACGCGGGTTGTATTGAGCAGGGGAGCAGAGGGTCTGGATTCAGACGCCTCTGGTTAAGAGTGGAAGGTGTGAACGAGATCGTTCCCCGCATCGAAACAACGGAAACCGCAAACAAAGAAACGAAGGAGCCCCATGGCCGCCAAACTGCTGTCTTTTGACGCTGAAGCTCGTAAGTCCCTGCTCGAAGGTGTGACCAAACTCGCACGCGCTGTCAAAGTCACCCTCGGCCCGCGTGGTCGCAACGCGGTGATCGACAAAGGCTGGGGATCGCCCACCGTCACCAAGGACGGCGTGACCGTCGCAGAGGAAGTTGAGCTGAAGGATCGATTCGAAAACATCGGTGCCAAGCTCGTCAAAGAAGCCGCATCCAAGACCTCCGATGTCGCCGGTGACGGAACCACCACCGCAACCGTGCTGGCAGAGGCGATCTTTAAGGAAGGCTTCAAAGCGATCTCTTCAGGCACCGACGCGATGGCGTTGGCACGCGGGATTCGCAAAGCCGTCGAGGCCGTCAGTGCAGACCTGGCTCGTCAGTCGCGCAAGATCAAGGGCAAGGACGATATCCAGTCCGTCGCCACCATCAGCGCCAACAACGACGCCGAGATCGGCAAGATCATGGCCGACGCGTTTGAGAAAGTCTGCAAGGATGGGGTCATCACCGTCGAAGAAGGCAAGTCGCTCAACACCGAAGTCGATGTCGTCGAAGGCATGCAGTTTGATCGCGGCTATCTGAGCCCCAACTTCATCACCAACCCCGACGACATGACTGTGGAAATGGAAAAGCCGCTGGTGCTGATCTACGAAGACAAAATCAGTGCTGCCGCCAAGCTCATTCCGCTGCTGGAAAAGATTCAAAAAGCCAAGAAGCCGCTGCTCATCATCGCCGAAGACATTGAGGCCGAAGCATTGGCGACACTGGTCGTCAATAAGCTGCGTGGCATCCTCAACGTGTGCGCAGTCAAAGCCCCCGGCTACGGCGATCGTCGCAAAGCGATGCTCGAAGACATCGCGGTCCTCACCGGCGGCAAGGCGATCATGAAAGACCTGGGCATCGAACTCGACAAGATCGAGCTTGAGAACCTCGGCACCGCCAAGAAAATCACCATCGACAACGACAACACCACGATCATCGAAGGTGCCGGTGAAACCAAGGATATCCAGGCACGGATCGTGCAGATTCGCCGGGAGATTGACATCACCACCAGTGATTATGATCGCGAGAAGCTGCAAGAGCGTCTGGCGAAGCTCGCAGGCGGCGTTGCGCAGGTGAACGTTGGTGCTGCCACTGAAACCGAAATGAAAGAAAAGAAGGCCCGCATCGAAGACGCGCTTCAGGCGACCCGCGCTGCGGTCGAAGAAGGTGTCGTTGCCGGCGGCGGGGTCGCGATGATTCGCGCCACCAAGGTCTGCAACGGCGATCTGAATCTCAAAGGCGACGAAGCCGCCGGTGCCAAGATCGTTCGCAACGCGTTGATGGCCCCGCTGAAGCAGATCGCCGAGAACGCCGGCACCAGCGGTGCTGTGGTCGTGCGTCGGGTACTGGAGTCCAAGGATTCCGAAGGCTACAACGCTTTGACCGGCGAGTTCACCGACATGTTCAAGGCCGGGATCATCACCCCGACCAAGGTCGAACGGACCGCCCTCCAAAACGCCGCCGAAGTCGCGATCCTGCTCCTGACAACCGACTGCATCGTCGTCGAAGCCCCCAAGAAATCCGGCGGCGGCGACCACGATCACGACCACGGCGGCGGGATGGATGATATGATGTAATGAGTCCTGCTTAAGGTGGTTACTTATGAACGATGTAAACGTCCACAATGAAGTTCAACTTAGAGAACCAGATGGATGGACACTCTGTTTTCAGTGGTGTACCTACACTTATTCTGACGAGCGACCATCCCAAGATGGATTTCGTTTCATTTGGCGTGACCTAGATGGGCACCTTTTCGTTGGTCGAGGACAGGCGAGGATTCCATCTGCGAGGCATATTGAAAGTTTATTAGGTGACGCGCGTGTGGCTGGCTGGTACCCGAGATGACTTTGAGAGGTCTTTACCATGTTGAAAACTAATCATGCTTCTTCTCTTTTAGGGCTTGTATTGTTAGCCGTGACATTGCCAATCTCCGGCTGCGGCGACTCGTATAGCAGCATGACCGCGAAGGAACTCGCTATCCACATAAATGAGAAGCTGATACCAGGGCAGGGCACTGTTATTGAGGGACGATGGCAAAATCTTTACGAACATGTGATGGCGGATCGCTACAACGCTGCACGAACTTTTTTCCCGCCAAGTGACAGCACCGGTTTGTTCTTCGATCTCCTAAAGGACGGAGAGTGCAAGGATGCAGTCATTGCACTTGGTGAGAAGATTGCAGTTAAAGAATAGTAAGTAGGGTGGGCTTTAGCCCACCATTTTTTGGAGGTGATAGGTGCGGTTCGATTGGGACAAAGGCAAGGCGAAGTCAAAGCTCGCCAAGCACGGAGTTTCATTCGAGGAGGTAGAGATGTATGAAAAAGCGATCCGGTACACGGCGTAAGCGAATCGAACCACCCGCCGAGATTGATTTCGGCAAAGCCCGGTTCATCGGCTTTGGTTTGGATGCTTTGGACCGGTACGAAGCCGAGAAGGCCCGAACCCTGGTGCTGGACGAAGACGTGGCAAAAGTGTTTCGAGACGCCAAGAGCGTAAATTCGGTATTGCGGGCGTTTATTGACGCGATAACGCCGAAGACGGGAAAGCGAAAATCGGCGTGATAAGACACGACGCCTGTAGGGTCCGCTTCAGCGGACCGTGTGAAGAGGTGATGTTGTGCGATTCGACTGGGACGCTGGGAAAGCCAGGACAAACTTGGCAAAGCATGGCGTCTCACTGAAGGAAGCAGAGTCGGCGTTGCAGGACCGGCAGGCGGTAACGCGGTACGACGATACGCATTCGGATTCGGAAGATCGTTATGTGACGATCGGATTGTCGGAACGGTTGAGATTATTGTTTGTGGTACACACAGAGCGACATGGCGACACGATCCGAATCATTTCCGCTCGACGAGCCAGCAAGTCCGAGGAGGCAGCCTATGCCGAAGCGCAAGGATAAGCCTGCCGACGACGCTATGGACGAATTGGATTTTTCCAAGCTCGTTCCGATTGTCGGCAACGGACTTTTCTCTGACGAGGCGCAGCGGATCAAGGCGACGTATGTCGTCGTGGATGACGCGACGGTTGCGGTCACCCTGTCAGACGGCCGGCGCGTGTTGGCACCGCTGGACTGGTATCCGCGTCTTCGCCACGCAACGCCCGCCGAGCGGAATAATTGGGAGTTGCGATCCGACGGTCGGGTGGTGCTCTGGCGTTCGCTCCGTTTCGGCATCGCCGCTAAGGCTTTGGTCGAAGGAACGAAGTCGAACGAGACCCGTAAATCGCTGAATGAGTGGCTCGCAGAACGCAAACCGGCGAAACGTAGAAAGGCCGGCTAGCGAGTCAGATGAGAACAAGAACTGTTGCATGGGCTACCTGTCCATGCCTGAATAATGTGAATGAAGCCATGGGTGTAGTAGCCCGTGTCAAGGAAAGAGAATGAGGAAAGAACCTATGAAACTGAAACCCCTGCATGATCGTGTTGTTGTGAAACCTGCGGAAGCGGAAGAAAAAACCAAGTCGGGCATCCTGCTCCCGGATTCGGCCAAGGAGAAGCCGACCATGGGTAAGATCATCGCCTGCGGCGCGGGCAAGCCCGACAAAGACTCCGGCAAGGTCCATCCCTTGTCCGTCAGCGTCGGCCAGGTCGTCTATTACGGCAAATACTCCGGCACGGAAGTCGAAGTCGATGGCGACAAACTTGTCATCGTGCGTGAATCGGATCTGCTCGGCGTGGCTGAGTGATTTGTAGGGTGGGCTTTTAGCCCACCACTTCTTTCTCAAACAAATGGTGGGCTAAAGCCCACCCTACAAGGACTATTACTATGGCTGCTAAACAAATGTCTTTCG
>JBGSMH010000358.1:0-7086 GCA_041740275.1 Phycisphaerae bacterium | reverse complement strand
GACACCGCCAGATTCATGCACTTGACGCAGAACAACTTCTATAAGGCGTTCGAGAACGCGTCACGAAAGGCGGGGTACGTCGGCCCACTCGTGGGCTCGTGTTGGCGTGCTCAGGGCACCGCAACCGAATACTACAACCTCCGCAGCGACTATCTCGTCGGTTTCATCGACCGCCACAACTACCATGGCGGGCTCAAAGGCTGGAAACCTCGCGAAGACGCATTCAACAATACAGCACAGATTAACCAGCCCGGCGGCGGGATCTTTTCGCTTGGGTTCTATCAGGTCGCAGACCGACCGTTTGCCATCAGCGAGTGGTGTACCGTCTTTCCCAACGAATGGGCCATTGAATCGCCATTTCTGATGGCAATCTACGGAATGGGTTTGCAGGACTGGGACGCGAGCTACCAATTCGCCACACGCACAAGCGGCCGCGGGTACTCATCGGCACTCCACATCGGCAACCTGCTGTGGAACACCGAACGACCAGACCAGATCGGCATCTACCCCGTGCTCACACGGATGATCTATCGAGGCGACGTAAAACCGGCACCGGTCATTTCCACTCGCCGGGTCAGCCTGTCGGAGATGGAAAACCTGCAACTGAAGATTGGTGATGAGCGGATTGCCGGACGTCACGACGTTAAGACTTACGAAGGACCGATGCCCGGAGCCAGCTTCGCAGCCGGACGGGTCGTCGTCGACTTCGTCGAGACACCCCAGGACAGCGATCTGCCAGACATGTCAAAATATGAGAACAAGGGTGTAATCACCTCGGCAACGGGCCAGTTGCGGTGGAACCTCAGTAATCCCCAGAAAGGTTACTGCACGGTCGACACCGACGCGACCAAAGCCGTCGTCGGTTTTCTACCCTCCGAGGCGCAGAAGCTCGGCACCATCACGATCCGGACTCGCGGCAAGTTCGGCGGCGTGTTCGTCACCGCACTGGGGCAGAACGAGACGCTGGTGAACACAAAACAAGTGCTGGTCATCGCGATGGGCCGGTTGAGAAATACCCAGATGCGCTACAGCCCCGACCGAACGCGACTCGATGCACTGGGCGTAGGCCCGATCCTGATTGAGCCGGTGTCAGGCCGGCTTGAGTTCGACGGTCGGCGCATTCAGTCTGTTGAGATACTCGATCATGACGGACGGGTAACGGGAAAGACATTGCCGCATGCCGTGAATGCGGTTGATTTCAATACTGCGGATCAGAAAACGTTTTACTATCTGCTTAAGCTTGAATGACCGGACGTGGAGCCGGTCTGGTTGTCTGGGAAATTGGTGCTTTCTCAGACCGCATCGCCTGTTCAATCGCGTCAAGCAAGTCTGGTGGCCATCGGTAGGTGCCAGGCTTTAGGACCAGCGTGGGCGAATTTGCGTCGAGCCGTAGCGCAACGGTGCCGGCCTCAATCTCGCCGATCACTTCAAAACTGTTCCATCCCATGTTTGCCAGGATCGCCGACGCAGTCGCGCCCCCTTCAACTAGGAGTGACTTGACCTCGGTGGACTTGAGAACCTGACCGACGCTGACGGCCACGGCATCGCGTACGCGAGCCGGGTCTGCGTTTACTCGGCCGGTCTCGAGAACCACCATCTTCTCGCTGATGAGTGCCTGGGCGGCATTCTTTGCCCAGCGCGTGCAGCGCCGCGAGGCAAGTCGCGCAGCCACCAGATCATGAGGCGCGCGAAGCAGGACTCCGCCGCAACGAAGCAGTTCATCGCGTGCAAGCCGACCCGCAATCGACCGGCTCCCGCAGACGGTCAGCAACGGTGGATGGAGGATCGGCCGTTCCACAGCGCGATGGGACTTGCGTGAGGACGAAGCGTGTTTGAGGATCGCCTGGAAGAACTCCACCCCACCGGCAGGTAGTTGCTCGGGATTTACTGCTTCCGCCCATCGCGTTAGGTCGTCGGCGGTCATCGCATCTGCGGTGATGAATCGCGCGGACGATTTGCCCGTGGGGGATTTTAGGTGCTCATGTTCTTGCGGATCGGCTCCGATCAGATGCTGCAGGTCGCTTGCCGTCGCGGGATGTTCCGGATCTCGCGCGAAATCGGTCTCATGCAGCGCCACCCCGCCAACGTAAAGCACACCGGACTGAACCGTCCGCCCGCGCGTCGGGTTTGCGGAGATCAACACTGTTGATGCATGTCCGCTCTCGCCGAGGCAAGATCTTAGCTCCACCGCCACGTTGCCGCGAAGGACCGAGTCGGTTTTCTTGTAGACTAGGCTACGTCCGGTCGCCAGCCAGAGACGAAGCAGTCGCTGAACGCGGGCTGCGGCTGACTCGGGCGGGAGCGATCGCGAATCGGTGTCCAGAACAACGATCTCAGCCTTGCTCACAGCACGCGGATCAGCACCATCCCGAACAATCCGAACCCGATACCCCATCGCGACTGCAGCACCAGCAACTTCGGCAGCGCCTGTAATGTCGTCGGCGACGAGCAGCCATCTGACTTGTTCGGTCGTCATCGGGTGTCCTACGGCGTCCCGGTTCCTGACGCACGTATGCAAACATACCCCTGACTCCCCCCGGGGTTGTTGCACGAACAGCGCATAACGAGTTACAAACTGCGAATACCCTATCCCCCGCTCGCCGAACTTGTCGCCGGGGGCCGGAAATGCTTGGGCGACATCCCTACTACCGCTTTAAACTGCCGCGAGAAGAACGCAACATCCGTGTAGCCCAGCAAGTCGCACGTTTCTTTGACCGTTTTGGTCCTCAAAAACCGAATCGCCTGGTCAACCCGTTGTTGCAGTTGGTATTCTCCTGGACCAATTCCCATTCGGTGACGGAATCTCCGACGGAATGTTTCGTATTCGACGCCAAGCGTCGTGGCGACATCGCGTGCCGTATGCGAAGGCTCAGGATGCGCCGCCAGCAACTGACACGCCCGGACAATCATGTCATCCGTCGGCGTTGCACCGCGCGCCAAGTCGTATGCCTGGTCCAGCAAGGAAATACTGCGTCGCAACACCGCCGATCCGGGTGTTGCATGGTTTTCCATAAGACGCAGCAGGTCAACGTACGCACCGATGAGCCCCGCACTTGGATCGGTGTTGGCGATTTCAAAGTTGGCGTCGAGTACACCCATCGACAACAACGCTTCAGCGAGGCGCGGTTCGAAAAACACCGAAAACTCGCTGAACCCTTCCTGCGGCTGTAGCGACGGTGCATTGCCCCGTTCACCCGAACGAACCTGAAAAAGGTTTCCCCCGCGAATTTCGCGTTTACGCCCGGCCGCATCGGTCAGATGCGCGGTGCCTTCCAGCGCCAGGCTGAGCCCGACCACACCGCTCCCACTGGGTCTATCGCCGGGCGGGTAGTGGTGGATCGTCCAAGGTGCTGGCCGGTCGAGCGTGCGATGTCCCTGCTTGAACAGGCACCCGATGTGACTGGATCGACCATCGAAGTCGATCAGGCGACAGGAGAGGAAATTGCCTGGCCCGAGCCACTCGGGCAACAGGCGTCGGAGGTTCGGCATGCCAGCATCTTGCGCGTCGAGCGACGCTTTGACCAGTGTGCGCAAATGGTCAAGCATGGAATGTGATCCCGTCCAAACGACGATTCGCCGTTCGGGTAGTGTGGTGGAGGTGCTCAGAGGAGATTTCAATGCCATCCAGATCTCGATCGCTACTGTGCCTATCCCCAATTTCGATCATCGTTTCGATGGCCAGCCTGTGTTCGGCAGTTGAGCCGATCAAGCCGGGAGATGCATTCCTCACGATCGGCAACAGCCTGTCTCTGGCGAAGGATGACGCAATACCGGGCCTGCTCAATGCACTATTTCAGTCCCAGGGCAAACAACCGGTCGAATGGGGCCGACTGTCGAAATGGGCGAGGGGGCTTCGCTCGCACCATGAGACACCGTCCTATCTGACGGCCGTCCACAAGCGACTCGATTCCGCCGGAAGTGTCGATCCGAAGCTCGGAGCATACGCCAACATTCTCAGCGGCCCGGCAGGCAAAAGCACCAAGCCAGACCGGCGCTGGGATTTTGTTTCTCTTCAGGGCTTTGGATCGGATGACACCGAACCCGCCGCCGACGATGCTGCGGAAGACCCGAAAGTGTTCAACGCTTACGTCCGTAAGTTCGACATGGTAATCCGTAAGCGTGGCGGGCAGACCGTTCTGTTCGCACGTTACGACAACAAGACCAAGGATGACTCCGATGCCGAGATCGCCCGCTACAAATCGACCAGTGATCGTTTGATGAAGAACTACGATGCGATTGGCAAAGAGCTTGGCGCGATCGTGGTTCCGGTCGCTGAAGTGATGAAGCAGGCGATGCTCGCACGCCCGGCCGGGACGTCTGCGAATTACCTCTACACGCCGCGCGACAACGACCAGATTCATCCCGGCCCGTTGGCCAAGGGCGTATATGCCTACACCTTTTACGCCGCCCTGACCGGTCAGAGCCCGGTCGGCCTCGCACTGAAACACGCCGACTACGACGACACGGACCCGGCGACCAAACCGATCGACGAGATTCTCGAGCGAGTGAGTTGGGACGTCGTCAAAGCCCGGACAGATCACGCTCGCGCCGGCAGCGCAAATGACGCCCGCAGTGGCGACGTCGTGATCGACTATGACCCGGCAAGTGGCAAAGCAACGATCACTGTAACCGGGAAGGTGATGAGCATCCGCCTTGGCACGCCGGGCCAGCACAAGATGAAGCCAGGGTCCGCACCGAAGCTCGGAACAGCACCGGCGATTCAGAGCGACGACGAACTTGCCGCTTGGTACGACGCCAGCGGCCTCGCCGCCGGTACGTACGAGTTGGCAGGATTGGTCGCGCCCGGCACGCCCGCGTCGGATGTGCTGCTATGCTTCACGCCCGTCACCGGTGATGCGGCCAACGTCACGCCAAAGTAGTCGTCACTTCTCCACCGTGACCGCAAACAGCGCCGCAGCGCCGTAGTCGATATCTGCCGTATTGACGCTGACGAAGTCGATCGCCTTAATCGGCTTCTGCGGATGCGGATTGGTCCACGTATAGGCGTAGACTGTATTGATGAATGCTGGCACCTTGATCTCCCGGCCACCTTTGGCGGGGTGGGTCTTGCGTGTGAGCGCCACGGTGCGAATTTCCCAGGCGACTCGTGCGACGTCAGATAGCACTGGTCGATCGGTGATGCTCAGGTATGGACCGACCTCATCCAGATAGCGTATCGGAACCGTCACGCTTGTGCCGTCGGCATAGTTTACGAGGTAGCGAAATACCTCTACGCCCGGCTTCGCATTCTTACCGTCCAGAGCCGGTCCGACGCCGAACGTGTGAAGGAAATGCAGTTTGCTTGCGTTTGCATCGACTGGGATGCCACGGATCGCAGGCGTGTTGCGCACGCCTGATGGGCCGCCGGACAGGAGCAGGACTTCCGGTCCGGGCGCGGCGGCCGGGTCGCGGATGTACCACGGGGTCCCGGCAAAGTTCTGTCTGCCACGCGGCAAATCCCGAATATCCAACACGTATGGCCCGCCCATGTACTGCCCGGAGTGAAGCCAGATGGGCGTGTCCTTGTGCGTGATATAGGCATTGTAGAACCGGCCAGGGATCGAAAGCGGCTTCTTCGACGGATCGGAAGACGCGATCGACGCATTCTCCTTGTCGATCATCGCGATGACTTCAGCATGGGTAACGTACTCGTTCATTACGTGCCCGCCGATCGTGAAGCCGTGGTGTGATGCGACCGTTGGCGGGCGGGCTCCCAGGTTCAGCCGATCGATCATCGAGCCAGGCTTGGCACGAAAGTCGAACTTCGTCGTGTCGGCAAACTCTGGGGCGTCGAACGCCGGCGAATCGCCATTGACGATGGTGCGTTTGTCCCGCGTCGCAAAACCGAGCGCATCCATGCGCGGGTATATGAGGTTGCTGGCAATGACTGCCCCGTTGGCGGCAAAATCCTCGGCTTCGGCATTGACCGATATGGGGTATTGTGCCGAATCAACCAGGACGTTGTTGCGGAATATGACGTTTTTGGGGCTCCCCTCCTTTCCGCCGGTGATGCTCGCCCCGCCACCCGACCAGTTGCGGCTTTTGAAGCCCCATCCAACCTCAATTGCGGTGTTGTTCCAGAATGCTGTATCCGACGTATTGGCACCGAACGCGGAGTAGCCACTGTGCTGCAGGCGGTAGCCGAGGTTGTGGTGAACACGAACGTTGCTGAGTGTCTGCCGTACTTCTGACCCAAGGCTCACCGCGCCACTGGCGTCGTGAATGGTGTTGTAGCAGACTTCAATATCGGTCAGCCCGTCCTTGTTCCACGCATCGACATAAATGCCCATCGCCACGCCGTTGTGCAGGTAGTTGTGATGAACCAGAACATGGTGGTTCTTTCCCTTCAGGTCCATCAGTTCCTTGTCGCCAAAGTAGACTTCATTGAATCCGAACTCAGCGTAGGTGCCATTGGCATCGATCCCTTCGTGCGGCGAGATTGAGTGGTAGACTTTCTGCCCGTTCTCATCAAAGTGCATATCGCGGCTGTTGGGGCGGATGACGGTGTTGCCAATCGCCCGATTGAAGGAGCAGTCGCTGTTCATCCAAAGCCCGGGTGCACGGGTGTGATAGATGGTGTTGCCGACGCAGTCGACATACTTGCTCGCCCCACCAAAGCTCACTCCCACTGCGGGCGAGCGGATCGCGGTCAGACCGGCAACGCGGAAGAATTCGCACGACTGGAAATCGATGATCGCCGCCTTGTCGTGGCGAAGCTTGGGGTCTCTAATGAAATCCCAAGCGTCGAATACCGGGGTTTCCCCAGGATACGCACTGAGAGTGATCCATGCGCCGGCAGTGCCCTTTGTGGTCAAGACAAGGGGATTGGAAAGCGGATAGGTGCCGCCGCGAACGTAGAGGGTGTCGCCGGGCTTGAGATCTGTGACTTTGTTCAAGGTTGCCCAGGGCTTCTCCATCGAGCCCAGTGCTGAATCGTCTCCGTTGGGAGCGACGAAATAAGTCTGACCGCGCGACTTGGCCCGCACCAGCGTGATGCCCATCAAGATGACCTGACCGGCATCGGATTCGCTGGCGGCATGGATTGACCTGATGAGCTTATCCGGACGCGGATTGGTCCACTTCATC
>JBGSMH010000357.1:0-6752 GCA_041740275.1 Phycisphaerae bacterium | reverse complement strand
GATCGCATGCAAAATGTCAGCCATCCTTGGCCTCCTGTCTAGAGTGATTGAACACCCCTATTCTGACAGGAGGCCTTGGTTCGCGCAAGCCTTCTTAAGTCATGAATAAATAAGGACTTACGACTTAAGCGAATAGCATTCGGACCCGTCCCGCTCGGGGTTCCGCCATCCAGCGGTGGGTGTGCCACCTGCGGTTCTGGTTTAGTTGAGCGGCAATAACCCGGTGTTGGCGGCGTTTGATGGGTAGTCCTTACTGGGAGCCCAGGATGATCGATCGATTGGCTACCGCTTTTTCTGAACGCGTTGGGTTACTTCGAACGACCGTACGCACGCCGATTGCGATGGCGGCGTTATGTGTCACGCTGTTTCTGGTCCCGGGCGCGCTTGCTCATGAGCGGTCGAATGGGGCGCATGACCATGCGGACACGGACACGCGAGAGACGCCGCGCACCGCCGACACGCACGAAACTGGACAGCTTCCGCCTGCGCGTCCTGAGGCGACGTCGGCAAAGAGCAAGGTCCGCTTCGAAACCCGCGATGGCTATCGCATGGTGATCGCCAATGGGATCCCGGACCACAAGACGGGCCGATTTCCCAATCGCGGCAATCCGAACGTGGTGGGTGAGCAGGAGTATTCTTTTCGCGTGCCGTTGGACCCGGCACCGCCGCGCGAGCCGGTCATAAAGCCCGACCACATCCACACCGACCGCGGCTACCTCTTCGGCGTCGCGCTCAATGGTGTGCCCTTCGAGCCGGCCACCGGGATGAACTGGACCCCCGGCGGGGTACGTCGTGGGGGCAGGCCTGGAGACTGGGTCCACGAAGCCATCGGAGGGTCGGTCGACTTCGGCATCGACGACGCCAACGCGCACGTGCAACGCACCGGGGCGTATCATTACCACGGCATCCCCAAGCCATTGATAAGCGACAAACAGCCAACGCTCGTCGGCTATGCCGCCGACGGCTACCCGATCTACGGCCCGCTGGGTTATCAAGATCCCACCGACGTGAAGAGCCCGCTGGTCGCGCTCAAATCCTCGTGGCAGCTCAAGACCGTCGATCGACCCGAGCCGCCGCTGGGTCCCGGCGGAGCGCCTGACGGACGCTACACCGCGGACTTCGAGTTCAAACCCGGCAGCGGCGATCTGGACCGGCTCAACGGCCGATTCGCCATCACGCCCGAGTATCCGAAGGGTGTCTATCACTACGTCCTAACCGACGGGTTCCCGCACGTGCCCCGCGGATTCGCCTCAAAGCCGGACGCATCGTTTCGCCGGACGCCCGGTGAAGGCCCAAACCACGTCAATCAGCGCGGGGACCGTCTGCCCCTGGGCGATCGCAACCAAGCCCCGTCTCGATGAAGCAACCGCGACCTCAGACTGCTAAAGCGGGACAGAGAAAACAACATTTCGTTACTGGGTCCCCAGTTACGGAGACTATCTTTCTGCGGATTTTGGCGAGAAAGGTCCGCAGGAGTTCCCTACAAAACTCCCCCCGCGAAAAACGATCCACAAAAGCAGGCATTTCATAATGTGGACCCGTCCCGCTCGGGGTTCCCTAAAGCCGATTATTTGCTTCTTATCGGCGACATGTTGTATATAATGAAAACATGCCGTGGATGGATATCTACTGGGATGATCAAGTAGAAGCCCATATCGCGATGCACGGGCTGAGCTATGCGGATATCGAACAGGTGATCTGTCATCCCACCGGCGACGATCAGAGCGACAGCAGCGGCCGGCCGATCCGGTTTGGGCTGGCGATCGACGGACGAAAGATCGCCGTCGTGTACGAGTGGATCGATAGCATAACCGTTTACCCCATCACGGCTTACGAGGTGCGATAATGGCACGAATCAC
Source organism: Phycisphaerae bacterium (assembly GCA_041740275.1). Taxonomy (GTDB): domain Bacteria; phylum Planctomycetota; class Phycisphaerae; order Tepidisphaerales; family Tepidisphaeraceae; genus BPJO01. The sequence continues at coordinate 4,893 of JBGSMH010000357.1, read as the reverse complement.
CCAACACCCGAAACTCACCCCCGCCAAGCTGTCAGAGCTGCGTGATTCCGCCAGGCGGATCGACGCGACTGAAAAGGATGCGATCATCGCCAAAGGCCAGGCGCACTTCGCCAGGCGTGAGCGGATCGCGGCGATGCTGGCAGGCATTCAACGGGCACGTCAGGCCCAGGGCTTGACGCTGGACGACGTGGCGAAGCGGACGGGCATTGGCAAGGCGAATCTGTCGCGCATTTTCAACGCCGCCGACGCCAATCCCACCCTCGACACCGCCATCCGGATCGCCGACGCGGTGGGATATCCGTTGCTGGCCGATCAGCGTTGAGGACGACGAGGCAGACGCTTAACTGGGTCGGCTCTTGGAAGTATTAAGAACCGACCCGGTTACTTCGTCCCATCAAAATAGAGTTCTAATGGCGGTCATCGCTATGAGCACAAATATCGATGCGATGCCGATTGCTCCACCCCAGACCCAAGCGCGAAACGCTGGCCGACGCAGCAGCCAGAGGGACCCGATGATCACGCTGATAATACTCAGCACTGCAATTCCATGGATGGTGATCGAGAAGCCGACTGGCGTTTGCCCCAGGTAATGGTCGGATGCTCTGACAATTGCCAACCCCCAGCCGACTATGATGATCATCAGCACCGACGGACCCAGAAACAGCCCGATCGCGAACCGCAACGAGAAGCCGACAGATCTCGCCGTGGTTGGCTGCCGAGACTGGTAATCGAGCGGCAAAGGCGGCAGGCTCGGAGGTTGACTCATACGTCGAACCCCCGGAAATAGCATCGCATCCACACCCGTCCGACGGCGCTACCGACCAGCAAAGACAAGGCGGCGATGAGATTGAAGAGTCGGCGAGACATCGCTGAGTCGCATGATCACGGATCATGGAGCGAGGTGCAATGATCGATGGGCGAACTGCAAGGGGTCAGTTCATGTAAATACTGAGAACCGACCCGTTTCGTTCGCCCGCGAAAAACGATCCACAAAAACAGGCATTTCATAATGTGGACCCGTTCCGCTCGGGGTTTCGCATTGAGGGAATTACCCGGGGCACGCCGATCTATGCCAATCCCAACTAGGATCGGCCTCCAGCAGACAAGCAAACTCTTTTCCAGTCGTAAGCCTGGAACAGTGATCTACCCATGTATTCGGCTGAGCGAGCAAAGCTCGTAGTACGCTGAGCGGTCGCGGTCGCGGCACAAGCAGCTCCGTGACGTTGAACGGTGATATGGAAACGGCAAGGGGGACATCTCTGATTATTTCCTCTCGTACCGAGTTCAGTTCGTCGCCAATATCGCGAAGCACACACGGTTGGCTCGCCCCAGGCACCACAATCGATGCGTTTCGGGTATGGCCCTCGCTTTCCCAAGTATTCTCGACCCAAGCGGAGTTCAGGCGTTCGAGCAACGCGTCGAAGTCATCCGCAGCAGGAGTCACTATGAGTAGGTAATTGTTTGACATTCCACCTCCCAATAACTTGATCAGATCTTCGGCCCGATGCCATGGTACGTTACTTCGTGCCGTGGCCTTCGGTGCAATTTGGGCGAGATTATCAATTGCCCCATCCAGCTTTCCACTGCGATCAATTCAGATTCACCACTATGACCGCGCGACCGACAAATTAGCAGACCTGATCCGATCGGGCGCTCTGGCGCATGAGACAGGCGGGGTGCGATTCGCGTTGGCGATCCGCAGGTAAAGCGCTTCGGTCCGGGCGGCCAGGACGGGCCAGGCGTAGTGGGCGCGGACAAAGGTGCGGGCGTCCTCGGCGATTCGATGGGCATGAGCGGGATCGTCGATCGCTCGACGCAAACGCGACACAATCGCAGCAACATCGCCGGGCGCAAAAGTCAGGTCGTAGTCTTTGATCCCACCAAACAACGCCCGGTGCGGCGGGATGTCGCTCAGGATCGGCGTCAGCCGTCGCTCCATACATTCCAGCACGCTCGAAGGCATGCCTTCCAACTCACTGGCGCTGATATACAGCTTGGCGCTGCGGAAGAGCGTCTCCAATGCCGTCCCGCCTTGCTGGCCGGTGAAAACGACGCGCTGGTCGCTGGCGGCTTGCCACTTGATCTGTCGTTCGTATTCGGGGCTGTGTTTGCCTTCGCCGACAAAGACGAGTTTTAGATCGGTGTCGATCTTCGAAAACGCAGCGATGGTGTCCTGGATGCGTTTTTCGGGGACGAGTCGGCCGATGCTGACGATGTAGTTGCCGCGCGACAGGCCGAAGCGTTCAAGAACGGCCGGGTCGGGTGAAAAATCATCCGGCACCGCATGAACGCCATTGGGCAGCAGTTCGGTCGAAAGGTTGTAGTGGTCGCGGTAATACTCGACCAGTGCCGGATTGACCACGACTGTTTGGTGCGTGGATCGCACCATCACCCGCTCGGCGAGTCCGATCACGCGTGCGCCGATGCCTTTCCATTTCTCGCGCTGGTGATCCAGTCCGTGGACGTGCGAGATGATTCGCGGGCCCAGGATCGAGCCGATCGGCGTCCACAGGTGCGGGGCGATCGTGTGCAGCGAAAGGATGTCAAACGGTTTGCCGTGTTCGTCGCCAAAGGCGCGGGCGTGCAGGATGCTGGTCAGGGAATGGGAGAGGGTTTCTCCATTTTTCCCGCCCGGCGCGGGGGTGCGGACGAGTCTCATGCCGCGATAGGTGCCGCGCGGGGTGTCGAGGACTTGCGGGCGACAATAAACGGTGACTTTGTGGCCGCGCGAGGCGAAATGGGAGAATAGGTCTTCGCAGATGCGTTCGACACCCGAGTATGTGCTGGGCACGCCGCGCCCACCGATCACGGCGATGCGGAGGGGGCGGAAATCAGGCGCACGATCATATACAACGTCTTTCACTCTCATTACATCGACTGTTTAAGCGTGGCGGATAATGTCGGGGTTGGGACTCGCGTGGAGGGGATTTCCACCGGTGCGCACAGGTCCGACCATAGTTCGCGCATCTGTCTGTAAAACGCATCGGGGGAGAAGAGTCGCTTGACCACTTCCTGCCCGGCCAGACCGTATTCGCTGGCAAGATTCGGTTGATCCCAAAGCGTCTGCATCGCCCCGGCGAGCGCGATCGGGTCATTGGCGGGTACGAGCAGGCCGGAGCGTTCGTGGTGGACGACTTCGGGCAGTCCGCCGATATCGCTGGCGATGACGGGGATGCCGCGACTGAGCGCTTCGACGCAGACCAGACCAAATACTTCAAACCAGACGCTGGGAACCACCAGCGCCCGCATGTCGGATAGGAACGCGTCGATCTGTTCCCGATCGAGTCGGCCGACAAACTGGACATTTGCGGGGAGATTGACTGATAGTTCGGGCATGAGCGACGCATCCCCGGCGATCCGGGTGGGGATGCCGCTGCGTCGGGCGGCATCGATCAACACGTCCACGCCTTTTTCTGGGCTGATACGTCCGAGATAGCCAATGTATGAGCCCTGCGAGGTTCGTTGCGGCGCTGGGGGAAGATCGCAATAGTTGTAAACCACGCGCACGCGCTCGGACGGATAGCCGGCCTGGATCAGCAGGTCGGCGACAAATCGCGTCGGGCAGGCATAGACGTTGACGGCTTTGTGAACGATCCCGCTGGTGCGCGCCCACGCGTTGCGGGCGGCATAGGCAACGCTCATCGACATGTTGCCACGACAATTGTGGATCGCCGCATAGTGTTCTCGGCCGCCGAGGCATTTGGTGCAGAGTTGGCCGTTGCGCAGGTGCTGGGCGGTGGGGCAGGTGAGCTTGTAGTCGCCGGCATGCAGGATCACCGGCACGCCCGCATCATAAAATGCCGACAACGCACTGGTGGAAAATTGTGGGTACAGATTGTGAACGTGCGCCACATCCGGGGACTCGCGCTGGATCAACGCCGAGAGTTCGCGATAGACCGAAGGCGAATAGATTGCACCGGCAAAGGCGTTGATCTTGGACCAGAGCGAGCCGAGTTCGGTGTTGTTTTTGGACAGATCGATGACCTGATGCCCGCGCTGGCGAAACAGCCGGGCGATCGCGGCGAAGACGACTTCCATCCCGCCGGGGTGGGCGTGGATGTTGTGCAGATTGAGTATTTTCATGCCGACCTCCGGGTCAGGGGTGCGGGTTGGTGGTGCCGATCGAGTACGGCGTCGAGTTTGTGCTGCGGCCGGGTCGGGCGCGAGCGGCCGAGCAATTGGTCGTAAAACGCCAGCGTTTGCCGCGCCACGGTTGGCCAGCTCATCTTTTCCATCGCCTGAAGCGAATGGGCGCGCATCCGCGCTGCGGTGGCGACAACACTCATCAGTGCGTCGAGCGCTTCGGCCAGTTTTTCCGGAGACTGGATCGGCACCAGCGACAGATCAAACTGTTGTCCCAGATCGGGCGGCGTACACGGACCATCGGTGGTAACCGTCGGCAACCCGTGCGCCAGCGTCGCCAGCAGACTGCCCCGATTGGTCGATGCCCCGCTATGAAACGGGAGGGCCGCCAGATCGGATGCGTGCAGGCATTCGCTGATGCGATCGAGCGATGCGCCTTTGATCCAGACGACATGATCCTGCTTCAAATCCGCTTCGATCTGAAGACGCCAGTCGGCGTCGCGGTCGAAGTCGCCGAGGACCAGCAATCGCACGCGCCGGCCTTTGGCGCGGAGAGCGCGGATCGCTTCGTGCAATTCGGGCAGGCCTTTGTGCGGATAGAGGATGCCGAAAAAAGCGACGACGGTTTCGTCATCAGCGAACCCGAGTTCGGCGCGCCAGCGGGCGCGATCATCGGTGCTGCACGGGACGGGCTCGGCGTTGGCGGCGATGGGGATGATCTGCGTGGGCGGCTTGCGCAGCGGCATCCAGGTGTTCAGATAGGGACCATCGCGTGGATCGACATGGATCAAGCCATCCACCCCCCAGAGC
>JBGSMH010000356.1:0-3153 GCA_041740275.1 Phycisphaerae bacterium | reverse complement strand
CCGATCACATCCCCGCCGCGATGCGGTTGAGCACGCAGGCTGGGTGGAATCAGTTGCCGATCGACTGGGAGCGTCTGCTGGCGATCTGGCCGGAGCGGTGCATCGGCGGGTGGATCGATCAGACGCTGGTCGCCACCGGCACGGTAGCCCGGTACGAAGGCGGGCTGTCGTGGATCGGCATGGTGCTGGTCGATGAGGCCCATCGCGGACGAGGCCTGGGCAAAGCGATTTTTGACGCGGCGATGGCGCGCGGCGATGCACCTATTATCGGACTCGACGCCAGCGATGCCGGGCGTCCGCTGTATCAGAAGCGCGGATTTGTCGATGCCGCACGGATCACCCGATGGACCGGCGTTTCATCGCGACGATCACCTGCGATCGAGACCCACCCGCTCGACCCAAATGACGACGCACGATGGCAGGCGGCGATGCGGTTGGATCGGGAGTGCTTTGGGTTCGATCGTTCATCGCTATTGAAGCGACTGGCCAGCGAACCGGCGAATCTGGCGATTTGCTGTATGGACAGGTCAAATATCAGCGGCTTTGCCTTTGTCCGGCCTGGCCGAACCGCGTTTCAGGTCGGCCCGGTTGTTGCCAGCAGCCTCGCGATCGCCGATGCGATAATTTCTGGAGCGCTGAATCGACTGGAAACGACGTCGCCGGGCGCGCGGGTGCAGATCGACGTTGTTGAGCAGGACAACGGGTTTACCGAGACATTAGCCCGATCCGGCCTGGTCGCGTCGCGACACCTGACGCGGATGTTCCTAGACCGAATCCCCACAGCTACGCCCGCCTGCTATGCAGCGGCAGGGTTTGAGTTGGGCTGACTCGAACAACAAAAAAGGGCCGGACACTCGTCCGGCCCCGGGGTGTTGCGTGTGGTCGGGAAACACGCAAACACCACTTCGGAAGGCTATTTGATTCCGTACCCATTTCGGACGATTCACTGCCCCATTTTTGAAGCGGACGCCGATGACATTGAATATATCGGCAGTTGTGTATGTTTACTCCAAATGAATCTCAAATGACTGTCGGATCCATACCCTGAAAATCGTAAAAAAGCGATACATGTCGTTCTTTTCGATACAATCACACGCGTGATCAGATTTGACCAAAAAATCGGGTGGGCCCGCGCCAACCGAGGCGTTAACGCAAAAAAAAGAAGCACGTCATTGACGTGCTCCTTTTTTATTTGATTGCCCCATTTTAGCTTCGGCCGACCCGGCTACTTATTTAGGTCCGGTCCTGTGCCTTCTGTCAGCTTCCAACTGGTTTGCAGCAGTGTGACAAAGGGGTCTTTTCCGCCCGATCGTTGGGCCGCCAGTTCCAGCATGGTCGCGGCGCGACGCTCGTTGGCGGTGTTGTAATACACATACGCCTGCAACACCGCCGGACCGGCGTCGTTGGTGTTCTTCTGGATCAGGTCGCGCAAATCCTGCTCGACCACCTTCAGCCGATCATCGCCCATGAACGCCCGCAGGTTGTATTGGCCGGACAGCAATGTCTTGTCGGCAGAGAGCGTCTGACGCAGGCTTAGCTCGGCCCGACGGTAATACCCGCCGCCCAGTTCCGCATGGGCTCGACCCAGTTTGATCAATGGGTTGTTGGGGGCGATTTTCTGCGCCTGTTCGTATGTATCGATCGCAGAATTGAACTTGCCTTCGGCCATCTGCGTTTCAGCGCGCTTGAGGATCGCATTCAGTTCGGTCTTTTGATCATCCGCGAGCGAGTCAAACTTGGGCGGGATGGTCGCGCCGACCTTGTCGTCTTTCTTGGGATCGACATTGGGGGCGACGTTACCCGGCTGAGCGCCCGGCTGGCCGCCCGGATCGCGAACGCCCGGGGTGGGTTGATCGGGATCATTGGGCTTTTTGGTTGCTTCATTGCGTTTGCGAACCGCATCGTTGAAATCGCGGGCCGCCTGCTGATTGGCATCGCCCGGCTGCGCGGGTGCTGAACCGCCTAATCGGGATTGCTCAGCCAGCTTGGAATAGACCTTGGACTGCTGACCCGGTTCGACCAGCATGTGTCGCACACCCATATCAGGCGAGTTATTCGGGTCCATCGCGCCCGTGTTAACCGTATTGGGCTTGACCTGATCACCTGCAAACTGATCGTTCAATCCACCCGAGCGAACCGCATCATTTAACGCATCGGACTTACCCGCCGGGGTGTTGGCGTCGTCTGCGGGGACGGTGTTTTGCTGCTGCATCAGCCGCAACTGCTCGGGCGACAACTGCTGTGCGTTGTTTCGGTTGATCTGCGTGTAATCCGACAATTGACCCGGATTAAGCTGACGCGCCTGCACGATCGACGGGACGATGATCGCGTTGGGGTTGTATTCGGCATCGATCGCGCCGGGCATCGCAAACATATCGGGACGGAACGAAAGCGTCACATCCGATGACATCGGGGCTTGGCGCGGATCGGTGGTCTTCCACGGCGTGGGGGTGGGCGGGCTATAGCCACCCGAGCCAGGGATCGAGACAAAATTGCTCGGCGGGGCGACGGCGCGGGAGTCGCCGTAATAGACCTGTGTCTTTTGCGAATTGAAACTGGTCATCCCGCCCGTGCTGACACCGGATGATCCGCGAATGAAGTCGTCGGATCCGCTTCCTGCGGTCGTGCCTCGAAAGGCGCGGGGATCGCTGGACGGGCTATTGCCGCGGAATTGCTTCCCGCCGGTGATGTTGCCGTAGATGATGTCGTTGGAAAGTTGCCACGGCTTGGGCTGCTCGCGGGTGATGTTTCGTCCGCCTGATCCGACGCGGTTGTTGGCGTCGGTCGCGCCGGAGCGATCGACCTGAAACTGACCCAGACTGACGCTCGTCGTTAACAGAGCCGCCGACACCGCTGCGATAATCGATTTATTTCTCATGGCAATCCACCTTCGAAAAGTCTTCCACTGTCATCGGCAATTCTACCACGTTCGACGCCACAGTTCGATCAAAGTTCGTGGATTTGTTTCTGTTCCGGACAGAATCCCGGTTTACTGCCGTCGCGCGTCAATGGTGCGGGTCACTGGTGCGGATAAATCGCCCCGAGCACCACGCCGCGGGTCGCGCCGGTGACGGAGGGGACATTTCCCGGCACGCGGTCGATCGTCGTCGATGCCAGAATCGCAAACGCCATCGCCTCCCGCGCCTGGGCCGG
>JBGSMH010000355.1:0-2894 GCA_041740275.1 Phycisphaerae bacterium | reverse complement strand
AAGTAGTGGGCAGTCGGCGGTGGGCAGTAGGCAGGCCGGAGTCAGGAGACAAAGACCGAATCCCGTTCTTCACGAGCCACGAACCACGAATCACGATTTCTTTCCGTGCCGTTCCTCCGTGGTGAAGATCGGTTTCACCGGCGTCCGACGGGATTGTTGGCAGGGCCAGGAAATGATCAGCGTCGGTCGCGGATTTTGGCGAACAGTAGCGTAAGCAGGAAGATCGCCACCAGCGTCAGCACGATCATTGAACCGGCCGGGAGGGAGCGGAAACATTCGCTGAGGAGCAGGCCCGTCCATCCGCCGATGATTGCGATCACGATCGACAATCCCATCGCGATCGAGAACCGCTTGGTCAGCATGTTGGCAGTCGACGCCGGGAGGACCAGGAGCGCGGTCACCAGCACACTGCCGACAATGCGGATGCCGATCACGATCGCCAGTGCCAGCATCCCCATCAGCAGGTAGTGGATCAGCGTGGTGCGCACGCCGCTGGTTCGGGCTAATAGCGGATCGAAACAGTAGGCGATCAATTCCTTGGAGAGTGCGAATGACATTCCCGCGATCAGTAACGCGCCGAGGCTGGCGGTCAGTGTGTAAGCGGGTGTGACTGCCTGCATCTGTCCGAAGAGCAGGTTGCTGAAGCCCGCCGGTTGGAGGTGGAAATGACTGGTGTAGAGGTGTTGTCCGATGAAGCCCCAGGCGAGGGAGCCGACGAGAAAAATCCCGACCGCCGCGTCGTTGGTGACTCGGCCGGTGTGACTCAGCCAGCCGATGCCGGTTGCGGTGGCGAAGCAAAAGAGGAGGACAAAAATGTAGGGAAAGATCGGGTCATTGAACGTCTGTGGAAACGCCACCGCCAGCATCCATGCCGTTCCTGCCCCGCCAAATCCGCTGTGGCTGATGCCTTCGCTCAAAAAGGACCATCGCCTCGCGACCACAAAGACGGACAAGATCGCGCACGCGATCGCCATCGCGCCGGTAGCGATAAAGGCGTTGATGATGGCGGGGTCGGTCAGGTCGGGCACGGGTGTTGTTTCTAGTGTGGGGTTGGGGTCACCGGGGCGTGCTCGGCACAGGTGTGGTGCGTGTCGCCGATGCCCATCGCCTGCAAATCACACGCGAACATGTTGTAAACCAGGTCCGGCGGCATGTGGTGGGGCGTGTCGTGGTAGTGCAGATGCACATCCAGACACGCCACCCGGTCGCTCAGTGCCGTGACGGCCCGCAAATCGTGGCTGACAAAAACGATCGTCAGGCCCAGTTCGCTCTTGAAGTGCGTGATCAGATCGACAAACCCGCGCTGGCCGCGCATGTCGATGCCGGTGGTGGGTTCGTCGAGGATCAGAATCTTGGGTCTCGGTGCCAGCGCGCGGGCGATGAGGGTTCGTTGCAGTTGCCCGCCGGATAGCTCGGATACGGGCAGATCGGCCAGATCGCTGAGTGCGGCGCGGTCGATGAGTTCTTCGACGAATCGCAAGTCCGCCGGTGTGTGCGAGCGCAATAGTCCGGTTCGCCCGGCCAGCCCTAGTCGCACCACCTGTCGAACCGAGATCGGAAAGCGCGTTTCAAACGTCGGATTTTGAGGCAGATACCCGATCAAGTCCCCGCGCATCACCGCCTGTTGACTCGAAAGCCCGGCGACGCGGATCGTGCCGCGATCGGGCTTCAGCAAGCCGATGAGCAGTTGCACAAGCGTCGTCTTGCCCCCGCCATTGGGCCCGATCAGGCCGAGCGTGGTGCCCTCGCTGACGCGCAGATCGATCCCGCACAGCACCTTGGTGCGCTGGTACGCAAAATCGAGTCCGGCGATGTCGATGATCGGGGGCATGGGCTAATGACAGTGTACGACAGATGCTGGTAACTGTCATTTCGGTGATTTTACCTCGTGCTTTGTAAACAATTCTCGACGATAGTGTGCGGCGAATGCTCGAACACCTGCCGCTGTTGTTGCCACTATCTGCCGCGATATTGTACGCCATCGCGGCGTCGGCGATTCGGGGTGCGACCGAACGCGGCATGGGCGGGATGGTCGCGACCATCTATGCCAATCTCACCTCTGCGATCGTTTTTCTGGTCTTTGTCCCGTGGGGGAATGAAAGCATTTTGCCAGCCAAATGGACACCAAGTCTTGCGCTGGCGGGGTGTTATATCTGCGGGCAGTTCCTGACGGTTTTTGCCCTCAAGGCCGGCCACGCATCGGTCAGCACGCCGGCGATGGGCAGCAAGGTGGTGATGGTCGCGCTGCTGGCATTTGCGCTGGGCGGATCGGTGGGCGTCAACATCTGGATCGGCGCGGTACTCACGACCATCGGCATCGTCGTCCTCGCCTGGCCGACCGAACATTTGCCGCTACGACCGGCGCTGAAGGGGATTATCCTCTCGATCTGTGCCGCGTTTTTCTACGCATCCTTTGATACGCTCACCCAACACTATTCCACGCAGCCGGGACTCAGTTTCGGCCAGATTCTCCCGCCAGCAATGGTCATCGCTTCGGTCGTCTCCAGTGCGATCGTGCTGCTGATCACCCGCGAGCGTCCGCGCATCGTCAAAGGTGCTGGAAAATACCTCCTCGTCGGCGTCTTACTGATGACTATTCAGTCGGTGCTGATCATTTCGTCAATCGGGTACTTTGGCGAGGCCGCCAAAATGAACGTCGTCTACGGCAGTCGCGGGGTGTGGAGTGTTCTTCTTGTTTGGATGCTCGGCCACTATTTTTCACATACAGAGACGCGGCACCACCTGCCCCGCATCGTCTTTGTCCGCCGACTGATCGGAGCAACGCTAATCGGCGCAGCGGTGGTGCTGGTTGTATTGGGATGAATTGAATAGGCCACAGAGGCACAGAGAAAATGCATTTGTCTGCAATTTCCTCTGTGTCTCTGACTTCGGCG
>JBGSMH010000354.1:0-4429 GCA_041740275.1 Phycisphaerae bacterium | reverse complement strand
ATCGGGATTACCGCAGCCCGGAAAATGGCCCCGGAAGGCGGTTTGAAACTATCAGTTGAAATGTGAACGTGACGCACGACACCTGCTAAGCGCGGGCGGGCGGCGGGAGGCAGAACCGGTACGGGTCGGGCAGCAACCTTTGCACGGCGTGCGTGTCAAGGTGCGCTTGATGCGTCAGCGGCGCACGCGGCGCGACAAACGCGATTCGCTGCAAGAGTGCCGATCGGGTGATCGACTTGGACAACCCGATCTGGAGACGATTGATCCAATTGGATCGCGTTTGCCGCGATTCGGGCACGCCAGGCTGCTGCGCAGGAATGAACGGTTGCCGGGTTGCCACCACGGCGGTCATCACCACGAACATGATAATCAGTCGGCCGGTCATCGGTTCAGATCTTCAATAGTAGATGATCCGAATGCGTTCGTCCAACCCAGTCCGCTACAGCAGCCGATCGCCTTTGCCGCGGGGGACGAGGGTGAGCACTTTCTGAATGATCTGTTCGACGGTGATTCCCTCGGCCTCGGCGTTGAAATTCGGGATAATTCGGTGCCGCAGAACCGCCGGTGCGACCGAGACCAGATCGTCGATCGTCACAAATAGCCGACCCATCATCAGCGCCCGGGCTTTACCCGCCAGAATCATGTACTGCCCTGCTCGCGGACCTGCCCCCCAACTGAGCCAATGCCGGACAAAATCGCTGGCACCCGGCTCGTTTGGTCGCGTCGCTCGCACCACATCCAGTGCGAACTGATACGCATGATCCCCGATCGGCACCCGACGAACGATATCCTGCAATTGCAGGATGTCGGCGGCGTGCAGCACGCGCTGCACCTTCTCCCCGGGCCCGGCGGTGGTGCGTTTATAGATCTCCAACTCTTCTTCGCGCGACGGATAATTGACCATCACCATGAACATAAACCGATCCAGTTGCGCCTCAGGCAAGGGGTACGGCCCCTCCTGCTCGATCGGATTCTGGGTCGCCAGGACGAAAAACGGCTCCGGCAAATCCAGCGCCCGCCCGCCCACCGAGACTTGATGTTCCTGCATCGCCTGTAATAGTGCGGCCTGCGTTTTGGGGGGCGTGCGATTGATCTCATCCGCCAGCAGCAGATTGGCAAACACCGGACCTTTTTGAAACTCAAACCGCCGTCGACCCGAATCGGCGTCCTCCTGCAAGATCTCCGTGCCGGTGATGTCGGACGGCATCAGATCGGGCGTGAACTGGATTCGTCGAAAGGTCAGGTCCATCGCACTGCCCAGCGTGCTGATCAGCAGTGTCTTGGCCAAGCCCGGCACGCCTTGCATCAGACAATGTCCGCGTGAAAAAACCGCGATCAGCAGTTCGTCGATCACCTGTGTCTGTCCGACGATGATCTTCCCCAACTCCAATTTCAGTTGCTCGTAACTGCTCTTGAGTCGCTTGGCGGCGTCGAGGTCGGCTTGTGATGATGGGACGTGTTCGGACATGAGCTTTCCCGTTAGAAGTTTCGCAGGGCTACGGACGCAGAATACGCAGCGACTTAACGCGGGTCTCGCCGACCCGTTTGCCGTCCTTGTGAAGTCGGATGAACGCATTGACGGGCGAATGGACGGCGTGCGCACCGAACCACACGGTCTGACCATCCACATCAATGATCGCGTTCTCGGCATCCAGCTTGATCCGAACCGTGTACGTCGCCGGTTGAAGTGAACGGTTGATCGTGACGCTCTGACCATTCGTTGCGACAAAGCCTTGATCTTGCAGCAGAATCGATATCCCACCCGATGCCGGATCGGAATTTTCGGCGGCGACCCCGATCGCTAGTCTTGCATCCTGATTCGGCTGGAACTGAACTTGGGCTTCAATGCAAACCGGGGTGGCAAGATCGATGGATTCCGGCGATATGACAGTTGCCTCTCCGGTCGCGTCCTGCCGCGCGACCCGCAGGCCGTCCTGAACCTGCAATTTCAGCGGCCCGTTGATCACCGCTTCTTCCGGCATCTCAGAGGCGAAAACCCACTGCTGCATCGGCGAGACAAACAACGTCTGAGCCAGCACCGACGAATCCATCGGCGGTGGCTGGCCGTTGCTCATCATCTTCAATATGACCGCGATCGAGCCGATCAGCACCGCAGCACAAACCAGTGCGACAATCACCGCAGTACGACCCCGCGCTTTGGCAGATTCCCCGACGGCCTCGATCTTTTCGAATAATTCGCGTGTAAATTCGGGACCGGCGCGCACCTGGCGATACGTCTGACCCGATTCCAGCCGCTCGCGGACGGTCATCAACAGCCGATAGTCGTCGGCCTCCTTGGCGCCGCTTTGACGAAGCCGCTCCAGCGCATCATGCCACTCCGGCGACGCCGGGCCACGCCGCAGCGCCTCGGTCAGCAGTTTCAACATCTGATCGGTTTCAAACTCTGTTGCCTGCATGAAGCGCCAATCCCATCCGCGTCCGCCATCGGCCTGACGCGAAAATCACGTTAACCGCGCCCCATGCCGCTTGCAACAAAAGCGTTCACCCCAACGGCCAATCGAGTATGATCCGCACCCATGTTGTTAAGGATCTGCCTTGTACTAATGACCGTAATGATTGTCAGCGGCTGCGCGTCCAAACCGGTGGTGGTCGAAGAGCGAATCGACGATGTGCCCGCACCGGCATTCGTCCCACGCGTCGAAGACCGCTATATGGCCGCCGCCAAAGCCGGTGGCGACTATTTACTTGGGATGATCAAGCCCGATGGGTCTTACGTCTACGAGTACGACCCGATCATGGATAGGCCGGCCCTTGGGTACAATTTTTTGCGTCACGCGGGGACGACCTATTCCCTCTGGGAACTTTACGAGGCGACCCACGACCCTGCGATCCCCAGGAAGCTCGACGGCCCGATGCAATACATGATCAGAAACGCCAAGCCAGCGCCGATCACCGGTCTGGACGCGGCGGCGATGGTCGACGAAGAAGGCGAAGCCAAACTGGGCGGGAATGGACTGGCGCTACTCGCCCTCGCCAAGCACGCCCAGGTCACCGGATCGCGTCAGAATCTCCCATTGATGCGACGGCTGGCACGGTGGATTTTGCATTACCAGAATCCGGATGGCGAGTTCACGGCACATCAAATGAAATGGGCGACCCAGGAAATTACCGACATGAAGTCGCTGTATTATCCCGGCGAGGCGATTTTCGGGTTGGTGCGATTGTACGAGATCGACCCGGATCCCAAGTGGATCGATGCGGCGTTCCGGGCGGCCGGCTGGTTGGTGGCGTCGCAAACCGATCGACAGATTCGCCTCGACGATCTGCCCCACGATCACTGGCTTCTGTACGCCCTGAACGCGCTGCACCGACACCGACCAGACGAACGTTGGCTGCGGCATTCGCATCTGCTCTGCGCTTCGATCATCTCGACCCAGCACGGGCAGCAGATCGCAACCAAAAACTGGACGGGCGGATGGTACATCCCCCCGCGCAGTACGCCCGCATCAACACGCGTCGAAGGATTGCTGGCGGCGTACACCCTGTTTCGCGACTTTGGCGGGGCAGAGTTTGCCCAGGAGTGTCTGAAATCGGCACGACTGGGGACGGACTTTTTCCTGCTCATGCAGTATGACGCGCCCAGGAGTTTGTTCGATCTGGTTCACGCCAAAAACCCCACCCGCGCCAAAGGCGGCATCGCCGGAAGTCTGAGCGATCCGAACGTGCGGATCGACTACGTTCAGCACGCGATCAGTGCGCTACTGGCGCTCAATCAAGCTGAGGCGATGCTAAAAAACTAAGGCACCATCGCCCGGCCGCAGCATAGCGCAACCGCCAATGCGTCGGCGACATCGGGCGGATCGGGTGGCGCGTCCAGATTCCACAATGACTGGATCGCCCGCTGCATCTGGGCTTTGCCCGCGTGCCCGTTGCCGGTGAGATTCTTCTTGATTCGGTTGGCCGGAAGTTCGACCAGCCGAACCACACGCCGCTGGGCGACCAGCATCACCACTCCACGGGCGTGGCCCATGATGATTGCAGTGCGCGGGTGGGCATAGTGCGAATACAACTGCTCAACCGCGACTACTTCCGGACGATGCTCCATCATGATCGCATCGAGTTCGCGCTCAAGTTCGACCAATCGCTGGGCGACAGTCGATTTGCTATCGAGCCGAATCACACCGCCGTCAACGAGCCGGGGCTTGCGGATATCGAAGTCGATGACCCCGTACCCGGTTAATTGCAGCCCTGGATCAATGCCGAGGATTCGCATGGTTTTTTTCTTGCCACACCCTGCCCGACAGTCAGTTGGGTGCCACGGTACGGTACGCCGTGCCGTGCCTCTTGAACACCGAATAACACGGCACGGAGTACCGTACCGTGGCACCCGTACATCGATTCGACCCAACAGAAAGGGCTAACTCTTCTTCTCCCAGCCCGTTCCGTCCGGCCGATCGACCAGCGCGAT
>JBGSMH010000353.1:0-5840 GCA_041740275.1 Phycisphaerae bacterium | reverse complement strand
CCGACCGCCCATCCAACAGTGCCTCCGCAAAGGCGATGAGATCATCGTCCAGATCATCAAGGAAGGCATCGGCACCAAAGGCCCGACCCTCAGCACGTACCTCTCCATCCCCGGCCGAGTGCTGGTGATGATGCCCGGTATGAGCAAGATGGGCATCAGCAAGAAGCTGGAAGATGAGGTCGAGCGCAGCCGCCTGCGGAAGATCCTCGATGGGCTCAAACCCCCGAAAGATTGTGGCTTCATCATCCGCACCGCCGGCATCGGCAAGAGCAAGATGGAGATCGAACGCGATCTGAAATACCTCGCCCGCCTGTGGGAGCAACTGAAAAAGAAGATCGACAAGGAAAAGCCCCCGGTCGAGTTGTACACCGAAGGCGATCTGGTCACCCGCACCGTGCGTGACGTGTTCACAAGCGATGTGGACAAGATCATCATCGACGACGATGAGACCGCCAAAAAGGTCAAGGAGTTCATCAAGCTCGCGATGCCACGCACCAAGAACAAGGTGGAACTGTATGATGAAACGCTCCCGTTGTTCCACAAGTACGACATCGAGAACGAGATTGAGAGCATCTACTCCCGGCGTGTTCCGCTGCCGTCGGGTGGGTCGCTGATTATCGACCAGACCGAGGCCGTGGTGGCAATCGACGTCAACAGCGGCAAGTTCCGCGACCACTCCGATGCCGAAACCACCGCGTTCAAGACCGATCTTGAAGCCGCCGACGAAATCCCGCGGCAGCTCAAGCTGCGCGACATGGGCGGCGTGATCATCTGCGACTTTATCGACCTTCGTTTTGAACGGCATCGCCGCGAACTCGAAGAACGTCTGCACAACAATCTTAAGAACGATCGTGCCAAGACGCGCATGCTGCGGATGAGCCAGTTCGGTATCATTGAGATGACCCGTCAACGCATGCGGCCATCACTCAAAAAGAGCATCTATCAAGAGTGCACCGCTTGTCGCGCTCACGGGATGGTCAAGACCCCTGAGAGCATGTCACTGGACGTGACCCGCAAGCTCCGCATCGCCGCCGCCGATGAAGCGGTCGTGCGGATGATGGTCACAGTTCACCCGGATGTGGCTGGCTACATGCTCAACCGCAAACGCGCCGAGATCGCGACGCTGGAAGACGAATACCAGAAGCGCGTGATCATCCATTCCGATCCTTCACTGCCGATGGATGAAGTGAAGTTTGAGTTGTACGACGCCCGCGACGGGTATATCTATATCGCAGAACTGGGCATGGCGTTCCCGCAGATGCATAGCCAGTCCAAGCCGACCGGGCCGGGCGGACGTGATCGTGGCCGCGACCGCGACCGAAATCGCGATCAGTCGCGATCCAAACGCGAGCAGAGCGAAGAGACCGAATCGATCGACGCCGAAGACCTGTTCACCGACGAGAAAGAGACGCGCAAGCCGCTGCCGTCCAGATCGGTGCCGACAGGCAAGGGTGAGGCGATCGAGCAGACCGGCAACGAGGACGAAGCCAGTGTCGTCGAGATCGACGAAGGCGGCACTGAACTGCCCGGCCACGCACCCGGCACGTTCTTCGAGCCGGATGATCGTGATCGCAATCGCCACCGCGATCGTGACCGCAATCGCAACCGCGATGGCAGAGACAATCGCGACAATCGCAACCAGGGCGGCCGTGATAATCGCGACCGCGATAACCGAGACAGCCGGGACAATAGAGACAACCGCAATCGTGACAATCGTGGCGGTCAGCAGAATCGGCCGCAAGGCGATCGGCCACCCCAACGAAATGATCAACCGCGAAATGATCAGCAACGCAATGATCAACAGCGCAGCGATCCGCAACACCGCGATCAACCGCGAAGCGATCGTCCGCAAACGGATCGTTCGCAGGAGCCTCGCCCGGAAGGTGATCGTCCACAGGGAGATCGACCACAGAGCGGCGATCAACAAGGCGAAGGCACCGGTCGGCGTCGGCGGCGTCGGCGCGGGCGTCGTGGCCGTGGTCGTGGCGGACAGACCAACCTGCCGTTCGATCCGAATGCACCGAAGGATGATCGTCAGCCGGCACCACTGGGTCCGGTGGGCAGTCAATCCGTTCCGCCCGATTTGGATTACGACGACACCGAGCACGACGTCCCGGCACCCGGCAATGAGTTGGCCGAGCACAATACGCCGCAGGCGCAACTTCAGCTTCGCGACGCGATGGCCGGCAAGGACGCGGGTCGGGGCAATCGCGGACGTCGTGGTCGAGGGCGTGGTCGGGGTGGCAAGAATGAGCCGCAACGACCGGCGTTCGATCGCACGGGTCTGCCCGACGATGAGGAACTCGAGCGCGAGGCCGCCGAGCTTGAGGCTCGTCAGGCTCAACTCGCCGCCGAGGCAGAAACTGCCTTGCCGACCGACGAGATGGATCGGGACGACGATGAGGCAGATGACGCGGATATGAGCGACGAGGACTTAAGCACCCCGCCGCCCGAAGCGGCACCGGCCGAGATGGACGAGGATGAGGACGAGTCACCCGTCGCCAAAGAGCCAAAGCCGGTGAAGGAAGAGAAACCGGCAAAAGTCGTCAAGGAGACCAAGAAGCCGGCGCGGCCGCGTCGGGCTTCGACGACCAAGCGGGTCCCCCCGCCACAGCCGAAGGTGGTCAAGACCGGCTCGGTCGATAAGCACCTTGTCGATGATGAACCGGTCAGTCACGACGAACCCGTCACCCGCCCGCAGTCGTACAACGACCTCGACGCGCTGCCGGATTACGAAGACTGATCGAACGCCTGTTCGAGATCACGCGACGAAACGAAGGATTCGCCAGATGAGACAACCTCTCTATCTGGCGAATCCTTCTCCGTTTTCAACGATCGGTTTCTACTTGTTCTCAAACGTGTAGACCCAGTTGTCGCCTTGCTTGACCAGATTGCTGGTGAAGGTTTTCCCACCGGCCTGGACCGTCAGCGGGCCGGCGCGCCAGGGCATGTTGATCGGACCCTTTTCGCCCGATTGCCAGAGCGCAAGGCGCTGTGCAAAATCAACGGTCTTTCCGTCGATGGTCAGCTTTGCCCCGGCGACCGGGTCTTGCTGATAGCCAAGCTGAACGGTTCGCCCATCGGTTGTTTTCAGCGTCGCCACCGGGCCTTCGATGGACGCACTGGCCTTGGATTTAACTCTGGCGACAAAAGCGTCGAACGATTCGCCCTCACCTAACTCCATCGCAAACCCGCACAGCCCATCGCCGTTGCCGGAGGTCAAAAGCACTTGATCCTCGGGCGATTTCTGGGCTTCCCTGGCGTCGGTATTCCAGTCCAGATTGATCGCATGGAACGCCGCCCAGGTCTTTTCAAACTGCACGAACAGCCACGCGCCGTCTTTGGTGATCTTGGTGCTCTTGGGCAGGAACAGCATCACCGGCGATTTGGCAGGAGCCAGAAAGATGGCGGCGTTGCCCGCTTGAGCGACATTCTCCCCGCCTTTGCTCCCGGTGCTGATGCCGCGTGCATCGGTGGTGTTGGAAGCGATGGCGATCAGATTGTCTGTCCCGCGCGTGCCGTTGAAGGTCATCAGCTTGAAGCCATTGATATCCCCGCCCGATCCGCGGGTGAGCGTGCCGAGTTGGTAGGTGTTGGCGATGTAAGTGGTCTCGTAATAGGACGGGCCGTCCTTTTCGGTCATGCGCCAGACTTCGTAGACGGGTTTGGTGGCGAAAATTTCGACGGGCTTATCGAACTTTTTCTGCGCCAATGCGACGATCGCCGGCGGCGGGCGGTAGCCGGAGGTCAGGACGTGGACATCGTCCCGATCGGCGTGACGTTCGACCGGACTATCTCCAAAGTAATAGGAAAACCCGATCGCCGCGTTTGATCCGTTGACGCCCTTGCCGCCGTAGTCGCGCTTGGACGGTCCACCAAAGTCTCCGCGCCAGTATTTCACTGCCGCGCTGGCGCTGATGAAGTCCAGCACGCCTTTGGCCATCCCGCGCACCTGGTCGTCTTTGGCATAGTCATAAAGCGCGGTGTATGCGGTAAAGGTGTGGTAGAGATAGTTGTTGCTGTCCCATTCGCCGTGCCCGACCTGATACATATCCCCGGCGAACTTGGCGATCTTGTCTCGATAGATCTTCTGCGTCGCCTTGTTGCCGGTTTCCTCGGCAAACAGGTAGATCCCGACGTCGCGCATCGCGCGCAGGTTGTCGGTCATCCGACCATCGACACAAATGCCGGTGGCGTTGGGCATCCAGCCATCCTTGCCCGCCGACTTACCCTCTTCGCGCGGCTGGATGGGGTGGGGCTTGGTCGCGGGGTCGGCGGCGGTCCAGATTTTGGCGGCATCAAACATCTTTTTCTTGTAGGCCGGGTCAAGCATCGGGCCGAACCAGAAATACTTCCGCACCTGTCCCTTGAGCGTGAAGGCCGGGTAAAAATCGACCATCAACGTCCACCGGTTGTAGCCTTCGGTGTCATCGCCCTGCAGCATCTTCAGTGCCTTTTCTCGATTGCCCGCGAGGAAGTCGAGCATCGACACCGGGTACGAATTCTTTTCATTCTCAAAATAGGTGTTGCCGTACCCCTTCCCTTTGTAAGCCTGAATGGCGGCGGTGGCGTGCTTCTGGAGCATCGCTTCGTATTCGGGTGTGGTCGGGTTTTGAAACTTTTCAGGAATGGGTGCCGGTTTGACGACGACCACCCCGTCCTTTTCCTGCACCCACTCGTCCGCCTGGGCTGCCGATATCAATACACAGATCGACGCGATTGCGACACGCTTAAACATGGGAATCTCCATACTCTGTTTTACCCGCCGGTTTATCCGCCGTTTGCGCCGATTTTGCGATTTCTGAATCGCGGGTGGTTTTCATCCACGTCAGACGTACATTTGCAAGCAGAATCCACGGCATCGCGTTCTGCATACTTTTTTGCGTCCAAGCCGGTTGCGGGCGACAGTGTGGGGGTCGCAGATGTCGCGACGGGCAAATGGAAACCGACGACTTTGAACTCCCCCTCTCCGCCGCCGCCACCATGGTGGGGTTTGCGCGTCCCTGGTGTATTGCGGGTGGATGGGCGCTGGATTTGTGGCTTGGACGCCAGACCCGTCAGCACCGCCGCATCAAGTTTGCCATCCTGCGCGATCACCAGATCGAACTGCGCGATTATTGTCACGGGTGGCGATTCGAGATCGCCACGCTCGACAACCGACTGGTCGCGTGGAAAGAATCGAACCGGCAGATGCTGATGCTGCCCGTCCAGACGCTTTGCGCCACCGATCGAGCCGGCCGATCATTCGACATCCACCTGCACGAATCGGACGGAATCGATTGGATCGATCGACGCGATTTTGGCGTGCGAATGAACCTCTCCCGCTGGATCATCCGCTCGCATCAGGGCGTGCCAGTCCTGTCCCCGCAGATCGTGCTGTTGCTCAAATCACACGCGCCAACCGAACAGGATGAACTCGATTTTCGATCAACGCTTGAGCACCTACTGGAGCCACAGCGGACGTGGCTCAAACTGTCACTGATGCGCATCAACCCTCATCATGCGTGGCTGGACACGCTCTGACGATCGCGACAACGCCACCGCCAGCACCGTCACGTCCGCAGGCGTGATGCCGCTGATTCGCAGTGCCTGACCCAATGAACGCGGCGTAAACTGCGTCAGCTTGTTCTTGGCCTCATTGCGCAGGCCGACGACGCGAGTAAAATCGAAATCGGTCGGGATCAGCTTCTCTTCCAGCTTGCTCATCCGCTCGATCGACTTGTCCTGCCGGGCGATGTAGCCCTCATATTTGATCTGCGTTTCGATGCGAAACGCGAGCGTTGAATCGTCTACCAACCCCGACACCGCTTGCGGCAACGACGCGATGGTGATGTCGGGCC
>JBGSMH010000352.1:0-10104 GCA_041740275.1 Phycisphaerae bacterium | reverse complement strand
GCACGGCGATGAACCCGACAACGCCCAAGCCATGCCCGACAACAAAGGCTGGGGACCGCCCATCGCGCCGGCGGTGATCGAGAAAGGGTATCACGAAATCGTCAAGAACGACCCGACCCGGCCGGTGTTGCTCAATCTCGGCCAGGGCGTGGCGTGGGACAACTGGATCGGCCGTGGCGAACGAACGCGTAAGCCCGAGGATTATCCGCTCTACATCAAGGGTGCGGATATCGTTTCCTTCGACATTTATCCGGCTGTTGAGGAAAACGCCGAGGTCGCTGGCAAACTCCATTTCGTCGCCGATGGTGTCAAGCGCCTCATGGACTGGACGGGTGGAAAGAAGATCGTCTGGAACTGCATTGAGACGACGCGGATCAACAATCTGAATGTCAAACCCACGCCGCACCAGGTCAAGGCCGAGGTGTGGATGTCGATCATTCACGGGTCGCGCGGGTTGATCTATTTTTCGCACCAGTTCAAGCCCGAGTTTGTCGAGGCCGGCCTGCTGGCAGACAAAGAAATGAGTGACGCGGTCAAGCAGATCAACGCCGACATCCGCTCGCTGGCGTCAGTGATCAATAGTGATGAACCCAAAACCGTCGCCGCCGCGACATCTTCGGATCCGGATAAAGCGCCGATCGCATTGATGACCCGACGCAGTAAAGACGCGACGTATGTGTTTGCCGTGGCGATGCGGGATGCGCCCGCAGACGTGACGTTCAAGCTTGCCGGGCTGGGTGCAAAGTCGGTCGAAGTCATCGGCGAATCGCGAAAACTCGCCAGCAAATCGGATGAGTGGCAAGACCGCTTCGACGGCTACGGCGTGCACCTGTACCGCATCGCTGACTAACGCGACTTGGCGATTCACTTACCGGAGTCTTACCGCAGCTTGGTATCGCTGTTACCGATGCCGCGCAACGCCAGCGTGAGCGCATCGACGTTGCTCGCCAGCCGTTTGGCTTCGTTGACGTCGATGATCTGTTTTTGGAACAGCTCGACCAGGTGCTGGTCGAAGCTCTGGCTGCCCGCTTCCTTCTGGCCGACACAGCCTTTGAGCTTGTCGAACTCGCCATCCAGAATGTATTTCTGCACCAGCGGCGTTTTGCTCATGATCTCGATCACGGGCACACGACCCTTGTCGACGCGCCGTTTGGCCAGGCGCTGACAGACGATCGCGTTCAGATTCAACGCCAACTGCTGCTGCATCAGATCCTTCTGATCCGGATCGAACAGCGACACGATACGCTGCACCGCCATCGACGCGTTGGTGGCGTGGATCGTGGTAAACACCAGGTGACCGGTGTCGGCTGCGCGGAGGGCGGTCAAGAGCGAGAACGTGTCACGAATTTCGCCGATCAACAAGATGTCCGGGTCCTGACGCATCGCGGCACGCAAGGCATGTTCGTAGCTTTCGGTATCGGTGCCCACCTCCACCTGGCTCACCAGCGATTTGATATTTTCGTGCTGGTATTCGATCGGGTCTTCGATGGTGAGGATGCGCTCAGCGCGGGTCTTGTTGATCTTGCCGATGATGGCGGCCAACGTCGTCGATTTACCCGAGCCGGTCGTCCCGGCGACCACAACGATGCCGCGATGAAAATCCGACAACGCTTCGACCACCGGCGGAAGATTCAGATCCTGAAAGTTGGGGATTTTGGTCACGATTCGACGCATGACGATCGCGTACCGCTGGCGACTGTGAAACATGCTCACGCGAAAGCGGGCCGTCCCATCCGAAAGTGCATACGCACAGTCGGCCGAGCCTTTGTTTTCCAGCAGGTCCAGAACCTGGGTCTTGCCCATCGCCAGTTCCTTGACGTACTCGGCCATGTGCTCGTCGGTCGTGGGCGCGCAATCCAGAAACCTCGCCCGGCCATCGACGCGAATCATCGGCACCGAACCGGCCTGCAAGTGCAAGTCCGATCCGTTCACCTTCACGACCGTCTTTAAGAAGTCGCGCAACTTCAGCGTGCGCTCTTCGACATGAATCTCCGGGACCGGTTCGTTGTGATCGACCGCTTCGGCGTTCTCTTTGTATTCAGCAACATTGGTGGCCATTTACTCTACTCCTGCGGGGGTGCGGGTCTGGGTTGAAAAACAACGTTCAAATAAATCTCACTGAGCGGGACTTCGATCGACAGGCTCGGCAGTCTAAGCAGCGTCTGCACACCCTCAAAACTGGTGATCGTCCAGCGGCCATCCTCGTGACGAAGATACGTCTCAATCCATGGTTCCCACTGGGAGATCAATACATACTCTTTCAGCGATTCGAGGGTTCGATACCCCGCAAACTTTAATCCCCGATCATAGGTCTCGGTACTGAGGGACAGCACTTCGATAACGACCGTGGGGTTGATGATCGTGGTTCGCTTCGGGTCATCAACATCAAACTCAGGCGGGCCGCAGACGATTGTCACATCGGGGTAAACGTATTTGCCCACTTCGGACATACGGACTTTGATGTTGCTGTCGAGGGGTTGACACTTCTTGCCGCGCAGGCGGTTACGGAACTCGCCAATGGCATTGGCGGCGACCTGACTGTGCTCAAAAGTCGCCCCCGACATCGCCAGGATTTCGCCGCGGTCATATTCGTGACGGGACTGTGCCTGCGCTTCGCGGCTCAGGTATTCCTGAACAGAATAGCCTTCAGAAGTTCTCGCAACTGCGGTGGACATTTGCCCCGGATTATAGCAACTGCCGCGTCGAACGGGTAATAATCAACCAATCGCCTCATTTGGCGTGACGGATCGCCTCATACCACCGCTGCAGAAACTCAAGCCGTCGCTGCTCAATCGCCGGATCGACATTGCTGTTTTCCAGAAAGCCCTGAAGAAGCACCCCCGCACCGTTGTCCCCAGGCTTCGATTCGGTCGCTTGTCCGGCCATCGCATTTTCGCGAAAAAGACCGTCCGATTGCCGCGCCAATTGCTCGGGAGAGACAAAACACCAGAGGCGAATCTGCCCAACCGTTTCACGCTGGACCTGACCAGAGCGAAGCACCGTCATTTCGCCGCTTTGTGAGATGGAAATCTCGTTTGTATTAGGCGGAATGACAATTGGCGGTTCCAACCGCATCCCATCGCCCAAGCCCAACACCAACTCATTCTGCGCGTTAACGAATAGATTGCCGTTGCGCGTATATGCGAATTGCCGCTCATCACCCGACTTGATCGACACCCGGAAAAAGCCCTTCCCCGAAATACTGACATCCAGCTGCCGCCCCGTGCTTTCCGGCGAGCCTTGTGCCATGTCGAATGTTATCTGAGGCCGCCCGTCAGAACCGGTCCGCGCGATCCGGCGCTTGAAACCCGTGGTATCGGCGTTAGCGATATTATCCGCGACAATGTCCATCGTCGTGCGAATCGAGTACAGCGTTGTGCCCTGCGTCAAGCAATCCGCTCTGGCCAACGCCTCGGCAGTCGTCGGTACGTTGTGCGATGGCGCACATCCCGATGACAAGACAAACGCAATCAGCCCTGCAATGATGGTAACCTCACTACTCCGCATCAACGCTGTCCGCTTTCTCATCCCGACCAAACTTGCCGTAGATTACGCTGGTCCCCAGCAATATCCCGCCCAGGCCGATGAATGACAGGATTCGCCAGCCGGTGCCGGCACCGGACAGATCGACAATCGTCACCTTGATCAGCGTCGCCCCCAGCACCACCAGCCCAAAGATGCGGAGCGACCGGTCGCGCGAGGCAAACCCGATCACCACCGATGTCACACCCAGAATCGCCCAGTAAATGCTCCAGCCGACCTGCCTGACGATCCATTCTGGGCCGCTATTCTGCAACCGGGCGTAGCGGTCGATCTCGACGCTCCCGGCCAGCAGCACCATGATCGCCGTCGCGATCGCCAGGCCGCTGCGCAGCGGGCGCTGGCTGCGGAACATCAACGCAAAAAACGTCCCGGCGATCATCATCCCCGTGCCAAATTGCCCGTTGGCGATCGGCGAATCATCGTACATCACGCCAGTCATGCGCGGGTCCAGATAGTCGTATATCAACCACTTGAGTGCCGTCGCGATGATCATCCCCATCGCGACATGGCGCATGTGCCGCAGGGAGGCCGACCGCGACATCGCCAGCGCGATCCAGACATAGACGATCATCAAGAACGTGCCGGGGGCGCGCGGAAGCAGGATCGCGCCTGCGACAAAAAGCCCCGCCGCCAGCACCTGGGTCAGCGCGCCGATCTGTTCGAGCGCTTCGCGCGTCGAGAGATTCAGGGCGATCGGGCGACTGGCCAGCACCAAGCCGATCAAATGCCCCGCAAACGCCAGCGCGATCGCCATCACCACACGGGCTTCAAACGTGATTCCAAACAGAATCATCCAGTCCTCGCGGCCGACGGACGTCAATTGCCACCCACTCCACGCCGCGACACTCAGCATCCACACGCCCACGCTCCCGACCATGCTGATCGGCAGGTTCATGATGTGCCCGATGATCGCCAGCGCGATCGCCAGCAATGCCCAGGCCCAGAGGATGCTTGATCCATCGAGCAACACTGGCACCGCCAGAACCACCAGCAATACCGCTTGCACGCGCAGACTTTGCCCTAGCGGCGTCAGACTCGCAGGCCGATTCGTCACCGCTACGCCGACGATCGCGCACACCGTCGCGGTGCCGATCACCCAAATGCCGCGAATCAGGGATGTGCTGTCTTCCAGGATCAGAAACATCCAGCCGACAAACACCGCCGTCACCAGCACTGAAAACACCACGCCCGCTGCCGTCCCGATCGGGTGCGTTCCGGCTCTGGCGGCCCGAGGTGTGGTCAGCAGTAGCTCGGCGTGATAAAGCGCCGCGAAGGTGATCGCAAACCCCATCAGCGTCCACACCAATTCCGCTTCAAACGGACTTAGAAGGATGACCAGCATCCATAGCACCAACGATACCAGCGACACCGACCGCAACACCCACCACCTCGCCGTCGCCTGCCAATAACACAGCGATAGCGCCAGCAATTGCACCGCCAGCAGGTACATGAGAAACGAACTGATGTTTGGCTTTTCGGCACCGATCAGCAGCGGCGCGATCGAGGCCCCGACGATCGACAGCACCGCGATCGACACCATCTGCCCGCGACCGGCAAGCAACACCCCCGCCGCCGCTGACGCCAGCGACAATGCTGTCGCGACATCTTCAGCAAATAGCCCGTACCACGCGTGCCCGGCAAAGCTGGCCAGAAACAGCACCGCGACCCCCGCGCCGTACAACCCCGCCGCCGACGCCTTGTTGATCCGCCGGAGCACCCATTCGCCCAGCGCGATCAGCGCAAACCCCGACGCGCTCAAACATGCCAGCTTGGCAGAGTCCGGCAGATTACCCAGCCACCCCTGATCGTACGCATACTTGAACCCCAGCGCCGCCCCGATCACCAACACCACCGCGCCGATCCAACCGGCCCATTTCAGGCCGATCGTCTGTTCCAGCGTCGTTCGCGAATCCTCATTCGCACGCACCGGCCGATACGCGATCGGTTGGAGCGGCGCGGGCGATTTCTTGGCGACAGTTGCGCCCGGCAAAGGTGGTGGTACAACAGCTTCGGAAACGTCTGTCGTTTTTGAAGGTGCCGCTTCGGTGACGGGCGTATCCGCTGGCGCTGATGGTTCGCGCGCAGGCTCGATCGGCATCACGGGCATGGGTGCCTGTGGCGGGGAGTCGAGTTGGTTTTCCAGTCGTCCCAGCCGCCGCTCGATCGCCTCAAGCCGCCGAAGAAGTGCATCGTCCATGAATGCTCCCTCTCCAAAGCTTACCCGCTCGGCTCATCTGACCCAAATATTTCATCCGATCCGCAACCGAGCGATCAGGGCTGTCCGGCGGTGGGGATCCAGCGGACGTAGAGCGGGGCCGGGCCGATCGGGAGTGACAATTGTTTGTCGACTGCGGCGAGCGTCTGCTCGTTGCCGAGCATATCGGTCACGGTCGCTTGCAGCGCTGCCGCGGGGATGGTGATCGACTTGGGGCCGGACACGTTCCACGCCATGATCGTCTCGGGCGCATCGGCCCGATCGTCGGAGGCGAATCGATAGACAAACGTGCCGTCCGTTCCGTCGGTGATCGCGCCGATGAGTTTGGGGCTGGGCATCAACTTGATCATGGTCTGAACCGCTTTGGCCGACGGACGCCAGCTTCTGTCGCGTAGGAAAAATCCGGCATTAAACTTATCGGTGTCGGTCGCGTTCATGATGTGGACGCGTTCGACGCCCAAACGCTGCGACAGCGCGTAGAGACGCACCACATACGCCGCCTGCAATAGCGGCGAGACCATCGGCTCGTCCTTGGTTTCAAAATGCCCGCCGTCGGCCTTGGACACCGGCCAGCCGATCTCGGTGTACCAGATCGGGATGTCCGCCCGCTCGTGCGACGCTAGAAACCCGCGTATCGCCTTCAATCCACTGGCAATGCTATATTTGCCCCAACTACGAACCGAATACGCGTCCGGCGGCGCGGGTTGGACGTAGGGATGGGTCGAGAGGATGTCAAAACTCTTGGCGACCTCCGGGCCGGCGTCGAGGACATTCTTGATGAATCGCTCATCGCCCGCCGACGCCCCACCGGCACCGAAGCCGACGAACATTACGTCTTTGTGTTTTTGCCTGACCGCATATGCCGCGGGCAGGAGTTGGGCATAGAGCGATTCGCGGGCGGCTTCCAGTTCCTTCTGAGGCCGACCGTCGGGTGCGATCATGTACTGGAAGTTGGGCTCGTTGAGGATTTCAACATACCGGATCGGCCGATTCGGAAGCTCCGGATGATCCTTGAAAAACGTCCCGCCGGGACCGTAGCGGGTCAGAAACTCATCCAACTGTTTTGGGTAATCGATCAGATACTGCGCGCGGGCGGCCGGTTCGTCCTTGACCTTCTGCCTTCCAAACGTGTGCATGATCTCCAGGTCATCGGCGACATAGCTGGTCATGGAGGCGTCGTCCATGGTCCCGCCGGCGCGGATGGATTTCCAGCCGACCTGGCGGATCGATTCGCGGTGTTCGCGGAACTCATTGATCCACGTGTAAAGGCCATAGATGTGGGGGTTGTGCTTGGCGTTTTTGAGCGTCGTTTGCAGGTCAGGCAATGGCGGGGGTGCAAACTCCCACTTGCCGGGGATTTCGGTCGGCTGCAGCCACGCATCGCTTTTAACCGGCGACGTCGGGTTGAGCATCGCCGCGGGTTCGGGAACAACTGTGGGTGCGACCGGTGCTTCCAGTTTCACATCCCCGAAGAATCTTAAGATCGTTTCGGCATACACCGCGTGGCCGGCGATGCCGGGGTGATTGTTCCAATTGTGCAACTGACTGAAAGGCGGGACGCCCGCATCCGCCTGCTTCATCCACGCGGCATAGATATCGGCAAATCCGACATTCTCCTCCTTCGACAGTGCCCGCAAGGCTTCGCGATATTCCACGATCCGCTCGGCGATCTTGTTTTCGATCCACGGATTCGGCTGCATCGGGCTGATCAGAATCACCGACGCCCCGGCGGCTTGCGATCGCTTGATCAGATTGCGAATGTCCTCATTGAAACTGGCGACCGGATTGGTCGGCTCCTTGCCAATCGGACCGGCGGCGTCGTTCAGGCCGTAGGCGATAAAGACCAGATCGGGCTTTTTGGCAACGACCAGTTCATCAAACACCTTCACCCCGTCAGCGGTGGTGGTTGCGCCTTTGGCGGCATGGACGGGAGTGATCTGCGACTGGGGATACTGTTTTTTGATTCCCAGAATGACGCGGGTGGCGTAGGTGGTGTTGGATTCGGTGAACATCCCGTCCCACCACGCCCCGGCCTCTGCGCCGAGGGTGACGCTGTCGCCCAGAAACGCGATGGTGACCGGATCGCCAGCCTTTAGCTTCTTGAGTACGGACGCGATCGCCGCCGGATTGACCGGCTCAACGGGTGTCGAGGCGACGATCGGGTAGACGTCTTCCTGAGCGATGACATGCGCCCCATCCCGTTGCCACGGCGCGACATACACACCCGCGATCCGGGCAGCGCCGGCATCGGGCGCGGGCAGTTGCGGGCAAACCATCACCGACTTGCCCGGCTTGACACTGACGACGCCTTGGGCGTCGATCTGGACCAGGTCTAGGCGTTGGGTCGCGTAGGTGTAAGTGACTTTCAGTTCCCCTTCGCCTGGCTTGCCCAGTCGGCCATCGATATTCGAAATCTGGTTCCATGCGTCGCTGAAACGAAAATCCTTATCTTGTTCAAACGTCTGCTTCCCGTCGGCAGAGGTGATGACCAGCGTTCCCGGCTGGATCGAATTGTAAAGCGGGCCGAGGATGGTGTGGTTGTTGTCGTCCTTTTTCGGGCTGATCCCCACCGCCAGCGGGCCGGTCTTGGACTTGGATGGCCAGGGACGCCAACCGTCCATGTACGCCGCGTGATTGCCAGGAACCGAGACGGTCACGGAGAACGGGCGCGTTTCCGGCTTGCCGATATCGAGCTTGACCGGCTTATCCACGACCCGCCCGGCATACGTGCCCGGCAAGACCTGCACCGAAAGCGACTTCCCATCCGCCTGCACCGGAACCGGCACCTCTGAGAGCCCGACATTGAGCGAGAGCATGACGATTGCGACGACTATCTTGAACACTTTGAACATGATGTGATTTCCTCAGCTTGGCGGGTGATTGACACGCAATCATCCCATTGATTTACCGATCGTGATTGAAGCTGTTGATCGGGTCGCGCTTTTTCCGATCGCTGATGTGATATCTGCGGTTCCAAACGTATTCCTCATTTTTCATTTTCACGGGTTACGATTGACCAGAGGGCGGAAAGCCCGTATCTTTCTTCCCCCGCGACAGATTTAGGCTGTCGGGTCTGAGGCCCCATCGTCTAGAGGCCCAGGACACCGCCCTTTCACGGCGGCGACATGGGTTCGAATCCCATTGGGGTCACTGATCGTTATGTCCTGGCAAACCAATCGGCTCGGGTGAACAACCCGGGCCGATTGTGTTTTTAGGGTAAATCGATTTCGCGCCCGTACGGGTCATCGCAGAGCTCACGATGACACGAAGATGTCACGAAGGGCGCACGAAGGAATTCGGACTGTATTCCAGACCATTGGGTCTGGCGTTGTCCAGCTTTGGTCACAAAGCAAAATGCATTGGAACTGCGGATAAACGCAGATTGTAAGGTACGGGTACCGCTCAATGAGTCAATCGATAAATGCGATCTCTTCGTGCTTTCTTCGTGTTACCTTCGTGCCATCGTGAGCTCTGCCTTCGGTGATTTGGACAGATTTCGGTAGAATATGTGATTCTGAATTGGATTTTTATATGAAGCGTCCTGCATCCGTTCCGACTGCCTGGTCCGACATCGCCGACTGGTATGACCAGCTTGTGGGGGAAGGCGGGTCGGAATATCACCAGCACGTCGTCCTGCCGGGCGTGATCAAATTGCTTAAGCCGCAGCCCGGCCATCGCGTGCTGGACGCGGCGTGCGGACAGGGCGTGCTGGCGCGATTGCTCGCATCACGCGATGTCCGCGTCACCGGATTTGATGCGTCCAAGCCGCTGATCGGCTCGGCAAGGGAACATGCCGAAAAACTGCCCGAAGCACAACGCGGGCTGGTCGATTTTCTGGTGCTCGATGCCGCGAAAAACTTTGGACAATTCATTCCCGAGAACGCGTTTGACTCGGCGGCGTGTGTGCTGGCGATCCAGAACATTCACCCGATCCAGCCGCTCTGTCAGGGCGTCGCGGGCGCATTAAAAATGGGCGGGCGGTTTGTGATCGCGATGATGCACCCCTGTTTTCGCGGGCCCAAGGAGACGTATTGGGGTTGGACCGACGATGCCAAGACGCAATATCGGCGCGTCGATCGGTACTTGCTGCCGCGCAAAGCGCCGATCATTACGCACCCGGGGATGAAAGATAGCGGCTACTCGTGGAGCTTTCACAAGCCGATCGAAAGCTATGTCAAAGCCCTCCGTAACGCCGGGCTGTTGATCGACGCGATCGAGGAATGGACCAGTCACAAGACCAGTCAGCCGGGCCCGCGTCAGGCGGCGGAAAACCAGGCGCGCGAGGAAATCCCCATGTTCATGGCGATCCGCGCGATCAAATTCGCCGCAGCGGATGCGCCGGTCAC
>JBGSMH010000351.1:0-6858 GCA_041740275.1 Phycisphaerae bacterium | reverse complement strand
CGCGGGATCGGCAAACTTCGCTTCGGGCTGAATCGCCGGTATCGCGCGGCCGATAAACTCAATCGCTTCGTGTGCCGGGCTATAGATCAGCAGTCGCAGCTTGGGTTCTGAGTCGATCAGGCTCTCAAAAAGTTTCCGCGACGTGTAAGGTTGATCGCCGATTCCGTCGTGGTTGGCGTCATACCCCGTGTAGTCGCTCCAGTAGTTGCCGGTGAAGTCATTGCCTTCGACCGCACCGCGTCCCAGCACGGCGAGCTGTTCGATATTGTCACTGATCGAATTGCCTTCGATCCGATTACCTTTGACCGCTGGCAACATCGCAAAACCGATGTCATTGCAGGCGATCACATTCCGATTGATGAACGCATTGCCGGCCTTACGTCGCAGCGGGGAACCATCCATATAGATCGCAACGCGATTGCCCGAGAGCACATTCGATTCGATGCAATAGCGGTCGATCTCTTTGAGGCCCAATCCGTACCCGCTCGGGCCGCGATTACGCAGCAGGCGGTTGTCGCGGATCACATAGTTCTGCCCGTACATGACGTAGATGCCGACGGAATTGTCGGAGATTGTGTTGCCTTCAAGCGTGACGTCGTTGGCATACATCATGTGAAAGCCGTATCGGTTGCGACGCGAGATATTGTTGCGGACGACAACTTTGTTGCTGTACCAGAGCAACGCGTCGCGGCCGTCTTCGATGGTGTTGGATTCGATGAGGCAGTTGTTTGATCGGAAAAGCCGCAGCGCGTCGCCGCGACGGGCGATATCCAGTGCCTTGGACCCGATGATGTTGCCTCTGATGACGCAGTCGGGTGCGCTTTTTAGGTCAACGCCGAAGAGCACGTTCTCGAAGCGATTGTTCTCGATGACCGCGCCGCGGCCCATCACACGGAGGCCGGTCGATTCCTTGTCGAGGTCTTCGCCAGAGTTGCGAATCACAAACCCGCGGATCTCGCTTTCGCCGCCCACCAGCACTACGCAGTCCGACACGCCGCCGCCATCGATGACCGGCCAATCTTCTCCGATCAGCTTGATCGGTTTGTCGGTCTTGATCGGCCCATACACGCCGGCGGGCACCGCGATCGTTGCGCCGGGCTCGGCGCGGTCGATCATCGCCTGTAGCGACTCGGCATGCGCCCCGGACACTGCGAGCAGGAGGATGATCGCGATCATGCGTCGCATGCCGGTCCTTCGGGTTGGGTGCCCAGGCGTTTCATCTGGGCATACAGCGGTTTGTACGCCCGTCGGTGCAGCACGATCGCGATCAGCGACAGCCCCGCCGCCGCCCATGCCAGCCACAGTCCGTATCCCTGCCAGGCGATGGTCTTAAACTGCCCGATCACGCCTTCGCCCAGCGGCGGTGGCGTGAAAGGTTTGATGCTGCTGCTCAGCGGTGCCTTGGGGTCCAGATTCTGCCCAAACAGGTTCAGCCAGTAGTACAGGTCCGCCAGGAAGAATGCCGGAAAGAGAATTACCGGGATCAGGAACAGCGCCGCCCACCGCGAGTGGATGAACATCGCACTTTCCATCAGCAGGACAAGTGCGATGATGCCCCAAACACCCATCGCTTTCTCGAACTCCGCCGCTTCGTTCAGGGGTCGCATGCCGATGTAGTGGTTGAGGCCGTTGATTTCGCGCATATCCCCTTCGACGCGGTTGATGTAGGCATTCAGTTGCAGATCCTTGCGGGGATACTGTGGGGCCTTGAGCTTGATGTGCCAGTACGGCAGAAATAGCGACACCAACAGACAGACGCGTGCCAGTGAGATCGTGATCGTTGGCAGGAGATACCGCGTGGGGTGTGCCTGCAACTCGGGGACAGGAACTCGTGGACCGATCAGGAACTGAAGAATGCGCATCTGAGGCTCCGCTTCTTGTAAGTCCCCGTTCGCGCTATTCACGCGAACGGGGAGCAAATTAACCATTCACTTCGCAGCCGGTGCTGCCACGGTTACCGCCGCCGCCGGTGCTGCTGCCGGTGCTGCAGCGGCCTTTTTCGGCTTGACCTGGAAGTAACCCATCATTTCCAGGTGGAGGGCCGAGCAGAACTCGGTGCAATAGAACGGGAACGAACCCGACTTCGTGGCCTTGAACTCAGTCTTGGCGTATTCGCCTGGTTCAAGACTCAGGTTGATGTTGTAGCCAGCAACGCAGAAGCCGTGCGTCGCGTCTGGTGCCTGCTCCATGCTGGTCAGGTGGATGACGACGGTATCGCCTTCTTCGACCTCGATGTTTTCGGGGGTGAAGTGGCTGCGGACCACCGTCATGTAGACGTGCGTCTTGCCGTCTGCTTCCTTGACCACGCGCTCGTCGCCGGGCATGGGGGCCTTGGGATCAACCGCCATCGTGTGGGGGTTGAAACCGACTTCAGGGTAGACATCCCAGGGCTTGAGCTTGTCGGCCTTGATCATCTGGGCGTAGTGGGGCTCGCCGTTGCCGATCGGCAGGTCGTAGAGCACCTTCATGGTGTCGCCGGTCTTGGCGATGTCGACCAGTTGGAAATTCTGCGGGAGTAGCGGGCCAGTCTGGAAGAAGCGATCGACCGACCACTTATTCATGCCGATCATGTACCTGCCATCCGGCTTGGCAGTATCGCCTCCGGCAACGACGAGGTGGCCGATGTTGTACTGCATCGGCACCTTGCCGACGACCGTCCACGGCTTCTCCGGGTGCAGACCTTCAAACTTGCCGCCCAGGGTCCAGCGGCAGATCGCGGAGTCAAGGAACAGCGACGTATAGGCGTAGCCCTTGTCATCAAACTGTGTGTGGAGCGGGCCAAGGCCAACCTCGACCTGCTTCTCCATTACCGCATCGTAATCAAGGATCGGCACGCCATACTCGTCCTTGCCCTTGATCTTGCCGGTCGCGATCGCGTCCTTGATCTTGGCAGTGGAGTAGATGGTCACGTGTGGGTCGAGTTTGCCGCTGACGACGATGAACTCGCCGTCCGGCGTTACATCCACGCCGTGCGGGCTCTTGGGTTCGGGGATGAAATAGAGCACGCCTTCTTTGACCAGCGTGTCCAGCCGCAGAACCTTGAAGCCGTTGATCGTCTCGGCTTTGCCTTCGGCGACCAGTTTTTCGGCCTTTTTCCAGTCAATGACATGCAGGTAGTCCATGTCCTTCTGGCTGGCGGCGGCTTCGAGCGGGGGCTGACCTTTTTCGATCATTCCGACGGCAGCTTCGGCATTGAAGCTGTTGCCGAAGATCAGACCGTCACTGGCCAGCTTGCCGGCGTCGAACAAGTCCTGATGGTAAGGCGGCAACTCCAGCGCGAAGCTCTTGTCCTTGTCGATCCGACCCTTGTCCTTGTCGAACTTCCACAGCGTGCACATGCCGCGGTACTGCTCCTTAAACTTCTCGATCGGGACGTAATGGTTGCCCAACGGATTGGCGTATTGGCCGCCCTCAATCACATATTCGGTGTTTGGTGTGACGAAACCACAGCCGTGATCAGACATGGTGATCGGGTTTTTCAGGATCTGCTTGGTTTCAAAATCGCGCAGATCGATGACCGCGATGCGGGCGTTGGCCTTGTCGCCGATGAAGAGAAACTTTCCGTCGTATTCGGCGTTGGTCTCGCTCAGCGCCGGATGGTGGGTGTCGCCCCAGCGAATCTTGTGGTTCTCGTCGAGATCGCCTCCCTTGAGCACTTCCTCGCCCCCGCCATAGCCGTAACCAGACCATGGGTCGGGTGTGAAAACGGGAATGGTGCGAAGCTGGCGCATCGAGGGCACACCGATGACAAAGACCTGTCCACTGTGCCCGCCCGAGGCGAACGTAAGGTACTCGTCAATTTTGCCGCTGGGGGTGAACGTCTTGGCGGCGGCGATAAGATCGTCGACGTTAAGCCCACGCTCGGCGGCAATCTTCTGCAGCTCGCCGACCTGTCCGCTGTTAAGCTCAACCTTGTTCTGCGCTTGCGCGCCCGATGCGACAACCGCCGAGGCGGCTGCGGCGATGAACCATCGCGAGACCGACGAGCGGATGCGATGGAATGATTGTCTCGATACCATATAAACCAACCTTCCTATGTTCCGAACACGCAGGCATTATTTCGCGTCCGCCGCTGCCTGCTGGAGCGATCGGAGGTAAACGATGACGTCCTGAATCTGGCTGTCTTTCATCGCCGGGTTGCCGCCTTTGGAGGGCATGGAAAGATTCATCACACTCTCCGGATCGCCCGGCTGACGACCCTTCTTGATGAACGCAAACAGCTCTTCGTCTGATTTGGTGCTGATGAACTTGCTATGGACGAGGTCGGCCCCCATCTTCGGGACGCCGGTCCCCTTGGCACCGTGGCAGGTGATGCACGAGGCGAAAACGCGCTTGCCCCGTTTGACCACTTCCGGATCGAGTTGGACCAACGGGACCGCCAGTGCCGTGCCCGCAGACACCGGCGATCCAGGTTGACCCACAGCCTTCACGACCGGCGGCTCCTCTTCGGCTGGCGCGTCGAGGATCGCGACTTCGACTTCCGGCAACTCGCCCGTCAGTCGCCTCGGGTCCTGCAGCGAACGGACGTACGCAACCACGTCGGCGATATGGGTGTCCGTGAAGTCGGCTCTGCCGCCGCGGGCGGGCATGGGGAGCTTGGTCGTATTGAGCGGGTGCGAAACGTCCCGGCCGGTT
Organism: Phycisphaerae bacterium; assembly: GCA_041740275.1. GTDB lineage: Bacteria > Planctomycetota > Phycisphaerae > Tepidisphaerales > Tepidisphaeraceae > BPJO01. The sequence continues at coordinate 2,223 of JBGSMH010000351.1, read as the reverse complement.
GCGATCATCTTGATCAGGTCGGCGTCCGACGTTTTCTCGACGAACCGGCCATTGACCAGATTCTTGCCAATGTTGGGAACACCCCGACCATCCGCCCCGTGGCAGGCGATGCACGCCGCCAGATATAGCCGCTGCCCACGGGCCACCGAATGGATATCCAGCGCCGGTCCCGCCGGGCCCAGTTTCGCCAGTCGCTCGGCTTCCGCTTGCGTCGCCACCTCGGCCGCCAGACGTGCGTCGCGAACCGGATCGGGCGAAATCCGTACATTCGCCACCCACATCACCCACCAACCCAAAGCCCAGATCAGCAAAGCCGCAACCGTGACCGCCGACACCACCGACACCACACGCAAGTTGCTCGGTGCTGATTCGGTAATTGTTTCGGTTTCACATTGCAGGCTCATCGAACGCCTCCGAACTTTCCTGAGCCACCCCGCATTAATGCTGGATGCTCATATCCGTTAAATCATAGATATTTATATCCGGCAATGCAATGCGGCATTTTGTCGCACTTAAAGGGCACCCATAGATTCGCGTTTTCACGCGCGTTTCGGAGTTTTTCGTCGAGTTTGAAGAAACAATGCACTACAGATCTGCGCGCTTGCTGTTTGCCTGATAGGTTCTGGTAGTCGGCATGGAATCGGGAAGCCGTGGGAGGATTTGCCGTCCCCCAAAGGCCAAACCCGCCTCATCGACGGCCAGCAATGCCTCGTCGAATCCGCCAACCGCGTCAACATGGTGATGACCGAACGCAGCGTCGTCTCGGCCCTATGAACGATGGACGTTTGTCCAGCGGGTCTACGGTGACTTTGGCAACGCAGCTTCCTATGTGCCAATCGTTGGTATTGGTCCACGAAGCGTACCGTTGATGACATATCGTAGGGCACTCAGCGACTTATCTGACTGCACCGGAGCGGTATCCGACTGCCTGACAAAGAGAACTGACTCGCGAGCCGGAGTCCTTCAGTTGCCTTGCGTCAACACCGGTGCGTCGGACGCACAGGTCGCTGTGCAGGGTTATCTCCAGCCCATACGCTGTACTCCACAGGTCTGGGGACAGAGGCCCCGGACCCGCCGACTCGTGGTGTGGTCCACAGCATTCTGGCGAAAGTTACGCTCCGGCATCCTGGGCTGGATGTTGAGAAGCGTGCCATTCTGTCCAAACCGATAGCGCCACCAGCCACGCGGCGAGTCGTTCGGCGAATTCGCCGATCGTTGCGCCTTTTGACGCCAAATCCCCGGTACTGGAAAACGTCAACGATAGTCGGCTGACGAAACCCTTGATCTTGCGGATCAGGATCGCTTCGTCCGGGGTCTCTTTCCGCAGTTCGTCAGAGATCGAGATCGCTTCATTCTTGGCCGACAACGCCTCGTCGGCATCGATCAACTGGTTTGTGAAATTAACGAGATCGTCTGTGATTTTCTGAAACCGATCCGCGATGGCCGATCCATCGGCGAGGGCGGCACGCTTGTCCGATGCCTCTGCCAAGGCGGCGATGGCGTCCGGATCGATACTCTGGAACTCGCTCTCAACCGCCACGAACGCCCTGCTCGACAATCGGCCAGTACCCAGGTTCGGTTGATCCCATCGGAAGTGGATGAAGCCTTCATCCTTCAGCACCCGCAAATCGCGTTTGGTCATCTCCATGAACAGGCCCTCACCGCCAAAATCCAGCCTTGCCAACTCGCGCGTCGGCCCGGTGGCGGCAGCGGGATCGACGATCCACGCTTCAAAGCGGTCCCGAGAGTGCTTCGATAGATCGAGCAACTGAATTAGGAGCTGCCGCTCGCGTTCGGTGAGGTTGTATTCCTGCATGTCGTCCTGTTCGATAGATCGAGGTTTTGCCTGGGGCTGGAACAACTCCACTGCCCGGCAACTCGATTCTATACACCCACCGATAACCGTGACGGTCGATGAAACCGATTTAACCCTTCGACTCCCTTGGCGACAGGAGTATTGGCGGGCCCAACGTTTCTGCAGTGCGATTCGCCGATCATTCCTTCACTCGCTGAATCTCCGCCCCCACCGCGATCAGCTTCTGTTCGATCTTTTCATATCCTCGATCGATGTGGTAGACGCGGTTGATGCGGGTGGTGCCGCGGGCGACGAGGGCGGCGAGCACCAAGGCGGCGCTGGCACGCAGGTCGGACGCCATCACGGTCGCGCCCTGAAGCTCCTTCACGCCCTGAATGACGGCAGTGCTTCCTTCCTTGCGAATCCGG
>JBGSMH010000350.1:0-2889 GCA_041740275.1 Phycisphaerae bacterium | reverse complement strand
AGTTTTGACGATTTTCTCGGCCACTTCGCGCGGTTTGAGCTTGAGCTGCCTCGCCAGGGACATCGCGGCATTGCACTGATAATCGCCAAACTTGTCGCTGGTGGCAGGCACCAGCACCGGGTCGGCGTCAAGGTTAAAGGCGGTCTGGATGGCGGCTCGGAACCGGTCACGAAGTTGAAGAAGAATCGTCGGCATGCAAATATCTGTTTGGAATCGAGAATCGCGGATGCTAGCATCATTCCCAGCCGCTTACCAATCGCGCGTTGGTCGGTCTGGTTCTTAAACGGAAGTCACGCCCTATGAAGAAGTTGCTCGCCCCCGTCGTTGCCATCGCCTCGTCGCTGGTCTTGTCTGTTGGCTGCCTTGCCGCCGCCCCGACAACCGCGCCGACGACGTTGCTGGATTCGATCCGCGCGTCCGAATGGGCGCAGATTCCCCAGCGGCTGAAACTGCAGTACGCCTCTGCCGCAGTCGAGCCGGATCAGGCGCAGGTGACGACCTGGATCAACGAATATCGTACGCAGCAGGAGAAGTTTCGCGCAGAACGCGACAAGAGCTTCAACAACGCCGTTCGTGATACCAAGATTCTGCGCGATGGCGGGTATGTCGATCTGGCGATGGACGGACTGGCCGACTGCTACACGCTGGCGGTGGACAAGGATGAGTTCGTCAAACAAGGCTGGGTGATCGCGCTCAAGGACGCCGCGATCAAGGTGGCCGACCAAAGCGCCGAAAACGGCGAGTGGCTCAAGGCCCGCCGCATCTATAGCAATCTCAGCACGCTTCAGCCGACCGAATCAAAGTGGACCAAGTCGATGGAAGATGTCGTGCGTCGCATCCGCGTGCTGACGCGCTACGCACCGCAATCCTTCGCCGGGACGCTGCAGCGCGAGATCGAGTACCGCAAAGGCGCTCGCAAGTACCTGGTCGCCACAACTCAACCCACCACCGTCCCGGCCACCCAACAGGCCGAGGAAAAGACCGAGACCGAAGAACAAATCGCTCAGAATCTCAAGAGCGACTGGCAGCAGGAACTCAAAGGCATCCGCATGGCGATGCTGCGAGAGGCGCTGCTGGATGCACGTCAGCAATACTACAAGGACGTCGATTACGGCGTGATGCTCACTGGCGGGTTGCGGTCGATCCAAACCTTCGTCACCACCAAGGGTCTGGAAAAACCCTTCCCCGGTCTAGCAGACGCTGAGAAACAGGCCGCGTTCGTGCGGGTGATTGATGAACTGCAAAAGGAAGTCGGCGCGGGCAAAGTCGATCGCACCACCGTCGATTCGGTCCTGAGCAAACTGCTGGCGGCCAATATCCAACTGTTGCAGGTTCAGGAAAATGTGCTGGTCAATGAGTTCGCCGATGGCGCGTTCGCCACGCTCGACCCGTTCAGCGCGATGATCTGGCCGTTCGATATGGATGAGTTTCGGACCAGCACACAAGGCGAGTTCAGCGGCGTGGGCATTCAGATCCAGGAACTCGACGGCAATATCAAAGTCATCAGCCCGCTGGAAGACAGCCCCGCTCTCAAGGCCGGGATTCGTGCCGGTGATCTGATCACCGCCATCAACGGCAAGAGCGCCAAGGGCATCACCACGCTTCAGGCCAAGCGGCAGATCGTCGGTGAGACCGGCACGAGCGTCATCCTCACCATCAAAAGCCCCGATGACACCGTCAAGGATTACACCCTCGTTCGCTCGACGATCAAGGTCGCCAGCATCAAAGGCTGGATGCACCTTCCCGGCGGCGGGTGGGATTACATGCTCGATGATCAGGAAAAGATCGGGTATGTCCGACTCACCAACTTCACCAAGGAATCCAGTCGCGAACTCAATACCGCGATCGACATTCTTCAGAACAAAGGCGCCCGGGCGATCATCCTCGATCTTCGATCCAACCCCGGCGGTCTTCTGACGGCGGCGACCGAAGTGGCGGATAAGTTCCTGACCGATGGCAAGATCGTTTCCACGCAATCGCTTCGCGATCGCATGCCCGATTCCCCGCCGGTCACCGCTCGGGCAACCGATGATGATGTGAAGTTGCCGATGGTCGTCATGGTCAACCAGTACTCCGCCTCGGCAAGCGAGATTGTCTCGGGCGCACTTCGCGATCTCAAACGCGCCACCATCATCGGCGAGCGCACCTTCGGCAAAGGAAGCGTGCAGATGCTCTTCCCGCTGGACAACCAACAGGCGTAGCTCAAGCTGACGACCAGCCACTACTACCTGCCCGGCGGGACCTGCATCCACCGCGAAGAGAACGCCGCGATTTGGGGCGTTGATCCCGATCTGAAGGTTGAGATCACGCCCGAACAGATGCGTAAGGTGATCGACGCCCGAACCGAACTCGATATCCTCCGCGATCAGCAGGACAAGAACGATCAGGCCCGCAACAGCAAGCAGTTGCTCGATGCCGACCTGCAACTGTCGGCGGCGCTGTTCGTGCTACGCCTGCAACTGGCGGGCGTCCCGGCGGCGTGATAAGTCGATAAGGACTGTTTTACCGACTGCGAATCAATTCTCCATCGCGTACGCCCAACTTCGTACGCACGTCCTGTATCTCTCGTAAGAACCGCCACCCATCGGTGTAATAACCGGCGGTGGGTGAGAGGTCGGGCATGTGTTGTTGCCAATAGCGATTGAAGCGGTGCATTAACGCCTCACGCGTGTACTTGGCAAGCATCGACGCCGCCGCCACGGGCAGTGCGATCGACTCGGCCTTTTCGCAGAAGAGGATTCGCACCTGTCGGTCCGCCTGCACCAAGAGATAATCCGCCCGCTGCGGCGATTCGCTTTGGATCACCAGCGACCAGTCTTCAAACATCAGCCGTAACAGATGCCCGTAGTGTTCGCGGCCGCCCTGGCGGTCGCAAACGATCACCAGCTT
>JBGSMH010000349.1:0-4263 GCA_041740275.1 Phycisphaerae bacterium | reverse complement strand
GACCATGCCGGTATCGATCATGATCTGCACCTGGGCCTGCTTCTCCAGATGCCGGGCAAACTGGGCGATCTCATCGGCGGCGGCGGCACTGCGGATCGTCATCGTCCAGCCGCGGCGGATCGCCTCTTCGATCAACTCCCGCTGACGACCCAGAAACCCATTCTCCACCGGCCGCAGCAGCATGATCGGCTTACCGAATTCATCCAAGTCGGCCGCCTCATCGAATGTGCTGACCGCGAACCGATCGACATTCAGAAACGGATCGGCCTTCTCGATATCGCAGATCGCTGATGCGACCAGTCTGGCGTCATGCCCGTACGCATTGGCTTTGACCACCGCGCACAGCTTCACTTCCGCAGCCAGTTGCCGACGCATCGTGCGCAGATTGGTTGCCAGCGCTTCAGGATCGATGATGAACCGGGCTTCGCCTTGAAAATCGGTGTCGGGCATGGTGGGGGCGCATCGTACCACCGATGAAAACACATTCCACGCTGACCCCTGCGGGGTCTACTTCTGACGGAAGGTGATGCGACCTTTGGTCAGGTCGTAGGGGGAGAGTTCAACGCGAACGCGGTCGCCGGGGAGGATGCGGATGAAGTGTTTGCGCATTTTGCCCGAGACAAAACCCAGGATCTCTTTGTCGCTCCCGTCGAGCTTCAATCGGAACTGGGCATTGGGCAGTGACATGGTCACTGTCGCTTCGACTTCAATCGGCTCACTTTTGGCCACGCGGTTCGTTCCTTTGGTTTGGTTAACTTGAACCGAACATGGTACCGCGTTCGGGCTTGGGTGTCCAATCGGCGGCAATAATGCCGAATTTGAAAACGCCAAACCGCATTGTCACATGCCCCGACCGACTTCGCGGTCGCCGGGTTCGATGGTGACGGGGAGTCGGCACCAGAAGCACGCGCCCTGGCCGGGGGTGGATTGCACGCCGATCGTTCCGCCGAGGAGCGTGGTCAGTTCGCGGGCGATCGCCAGGCCCAATCCGGTCCCGCCGTGCTCGCGAGTGTGCGATTGGTCGGCCTGTCGGAACTTCTCAAAAATCACCTGCTGCTTGTCGTCGGGTATGCCGGGTCCATAATCGGTGACGCTGATGCGGACAAAATCCTCCCCATCGGCCTGGGCTTGCAGGTCGATCTTCGCGCCCGAGGGTGAGAACTTGATCGCATTGGAGAGGAAATTATAGAGAACCTGCTGCAGGCGCGCCCCATCCGTCTGAACGATGGGAACGCCGCGATCCAGCCTGGCGACGATCGTCACCTTTTTGCCTTCGCTCAGCGGCTTGAGCAGATTGATCAAGCCTTCAAACAAGTCACCGAGCACGATGGGCTGGACGCGGATTTCCATTTTTCCGGCTTCGATCTTGGCCAGATCAAGCAGGTCGTTGATCAGGTCGAGCAGGTTGTTGCCGCCTTTGACGATGTTTTGGATGTACCGCGCCTGTTTGGCATCGTTGGGGAGCGAATCCTTTAACAGATCGGCGAAGCCCAGAATGCTGTTCAGCGGCGTGCGCAGTTCATGGCTGACCGAGGCGATAAACTCACTCTTGAGTTTATTGGCCTCAAACAGCGCGACATTCGCCTCGGCCAACTGTCCGAGTCGGGTATCGAGGCTCTTGTTGGCATCCCGCAGTTTGTCCTGCGAACTTTTCAGGTTCGCCAGCATGTGATTCAGCGTTTCGGATAGTTGCTGAAACTCATCGCCGGAGTCGATGTGCGAGCGGATGTTGAGATCGCCGGCACTGACTTTTTCTGCCGTCTCCTGCAGGACGCGTACGGGTTGGAGGATGATGCGGGTGATGATCAGATAGAGCGTCGCACCCGCCATCGCACCGGCGATCAGCCCGGCGATCAATAGGAGCACACGATTGAGCAATTGCTGCTGTCCAGAGGTCTGCGACGGGATATCGACGCTGACAATGCCCAACAGCACGGGGTCATCGGCAGGCATGGTCGTGGGGGCGCGATCGGCTGTGCGCTCGAGCGATCGTTCGGGCGCGATCGGTGCCGTAGCGGGCATCGTCGTCTCCGATGCGTGACATTTCAGACAACTGCCGAGTGCAAAGAGCGGCTCGGCGTAGCGAAATCGATCGGTCGATCGCGCCAGACTGGATCGGAAGCGTCGATCGGGATCGCGCTTGAAGGCCTCGATCGCACCGATGTCGAACTTGGTCAGGCCGCTCTGGCTCGATGGGTTGATGGAGATCAGTCGGGGATAGGTCGCCTCGTCGGGTTCGGTCGGACGGGTGGTGACCTGCTGGGTGGACAGCAGCGACGGGCGCGTCGTCGCACTCGTGTACAGATCGACGTGGTCGCGCACCGCCTGCTGCGCCAGCATCGCCGCCGCCGAAACATTGGGCTGTTCGCTGAGTTGTTCCATGCGTTGCCACGGCACGAACAACGCCGCGCAGATGACCAGCACCACCGCCACGCCAAATAGCAATTGGCACTTGGTCGCCAGCGAGATTTTGAGCTGCCTGAGCAGTCTTGCCATGTGGGCTGGATTCTACCGATTCGCGCGTCAATTGCCGATTGCGGCGTTGGTCACTACCTTTGTCGGGCTATGGACGCCAAAACCCGAGCCGCCGCCAAGGCGCTGGAACACATCAAAAGCGGGATGATCGTCGGTCTGGGGACCGGATCGACCGCGACGACCTTTATCGACCTGCTCGCCGATGCCCTTCGCACGGGTCAACTCAAGGACATCCGCGGCGTGGCGACCAGCGTTCGCTCCGATGATCAGGCGAGGCGTCTGAACATTCCGGTCATCCCGCTCGCCGAGGCCGGGATGTGCGACGTGACGGTGGATGGTGCCGATGAAGTCGATCCCAATCTCGACCTGATCAAAGGGCTGGGCGGGGCGCTGTTGCGTGAAAAGATCGTCGCGCAAAACACGCACAAGTTCATCGCGATCGTCGACGAGAGCAAGATCGTGCCGCACCTGGGCCACCATTGCCCGCTGCCGGTGGAAGTGACGCAATTTGCGTACGATGTCAGCAAAACCTACCTGAAGTCGCTCGGGTCGGATCCCGTGCAACGCCAATCCGACACCGGCGGGCCTTATGTCACCGACAACGGCAACTACTATTTCCATTGCCAGTTCGGACCCATTCACAACCCCGCCGCGTTGGACAGGCACCTGCGTGCCCGCGCGGGAATCCTGGAAACCGGCCTGTTCATCGGCATCGCCAAAGTCGTCGTCGTCGCCAGTGAATCGAGTGTGCGCGAGTTGGTTCGATAGCAGATGGATCGGGAAAGCTATCTCTTCTGGCCGGCCCGAACCGCTCCTGCTTCTTTGCTATCCGTGATCGCGCCGATATCGCCCGCGACCTGCTCGAATGCTTCGATGGGTCGATACTCTTTTTCGCCCCACTGGAAGTAGTCTGGGGTATAGACGTTGGCCTTGATGACATTATCACCCAATTCGGCACCGCCGCTGATTTTCAGACTGGCGTATTTGCCAGAGGTGATCTGGTTGGCGCGGATCGTGTTTTTCGTCGCCAGTTTGCCATCGACGCGGATCTCGTCCTGTGCGTTAACCCCATGGGCAAGGTGGCCTTGAATCACCACGCCCAGCACACGAGCCGATACGGTGTTGCGCTCGATCAGGTGATCGTGCCCCGCGCGGTAGATGAAAATGCCGGTGTGGACGTTGTGGATGACGTTATTGCGCACTCGCACGCCCCGCGTGTTTTCCACTTCGATACCGGCCGAGGCGATGTTGGAGATGTCATTGTGTTCGACCACGACATTCGCTCCGACTTCATCGACATGAATGCCCATGCCCTTCCCATCCGTTTTTGCGCCGTTGTCGATCCGGTTGCGCTGGATCGTCAGGTCGCTGATATAGGATGACCAGAGGCGCACGCCGGCCTGCCACTCTTCCAGCGGTGCCGAGCAGTTGTTCAGGAGCAGATTCTGATCGATCCGTCCGCCGGCGAGTTTGGCGATCTGCAACCCGCTGCCCTGGTTATCGCTGATTCGATTGCCGATGATCGCAACGTCCCGCACCGACCGGCCTTTGTCCCCGGCGATCCAGATGCCGCGTGTGGCATTATCGATGATCGAACACCACGCGATGGTAATGTCTCGCAGATCTCGGTCGGCCCAGATCATGATCGCGCCGCGCTGCGGGTTGGTGGCACCGGTGATCGTGAGTGATTCGATCCGTAGATGACTGATCGACGCGTCGATGCAATAGTCGCCGCCTTTGATGATCGCGGGATTGCGCGGGTCGATCGAGGTGACGACGACGGGCGCT